>QEUY01000477.1 GCA_003577365.1 Chloroflexota bacterium
CCGCCCTCTTGGTCAGCATTGCCCTCAAACCACCCCATCTGCATCTCCCGCTCACCCATCTGTCGATCGCCGCCGCCCTGGCGGCGCGCGCCGCCGTGTCGGCCTGTGCGCCGGAACTGGCCGCCCAACTGGCCTTTAAATGGCCCAATGACCTGCTGCTTGGCCCGACTCCAGAACAGGCCGGCAAACTCGGCGGCATCCTGATCCAAACGGCGCTCTCGGCCCAAGGCAGCGTGGGCTACGCCGTCGCCGGCATCGGCCTCAACGCCAACCAGCGCGCCGATCAACTGCCCGCCGTCGCTCCGCCCGCGCCGCCCCCCACCAGCCTGCGCATCGCCCAAGGCGCGCCCGTCGACCGCACGGCCCTGCTGATCGCGCTCTGCCAGGCCTTCGCCGCCGCCCTGGAGACCCCGCCACATCAGCTTCTGACAGCCTGGCGCGACCGCCTCAGCACCCTGGGCCGGCGCGTGGCGCTCTACGCGCGACCCGACGACCTAGCCCCTGTCCTCATCGGCCAGGCCGTCGATGTGGATGCGGACGGCGCGCTGCTGCTCCAAGATGACCAGGGCCGCCGCCATACCGTCCACGCCGGCGAACTGGCGCTGCGTCCAGCCGAATAGCCGCGGCATGGGCGCCTGCTGCCGAGCGCCGAAACCGAAACACGCCCGCTGCGTAGTGATCGATCAGCAGAACATGGCAGGCTCCGGCCATTCCCAAATGGATTGCCGCCACCCGGCGCCTGTGCTACAATCGCGCTGAATCCTTTTTGCATTGGATATCACCACACCGGCCTTGCGCCGGTGTCCACCGAGGAGGAAATTGTATGGATTACGGCAAAGCCCTCACCTTTATCACCGAAGACCCGCGCTGGCAGCAGAAGATCGCCACCGGCATCGGCGTCATCCTGGTTAGCGCCTTACTCAGCGTTGTGCTCATCGGCGTGGTCGGTTTCTTGATCGCCATGGGCTACTGTGTGCGCCTGCTGCAAAATGTGCGCGACGGCCAGACCTACCCGCTGCCCGAATGGGACCAGTGGGGCGAGGACCTCACCCGCGGCTTCAAGCTCTTTGTGGTCAGCCTAGTCTGGGCGCTGCCCATCATCATCTTCACCATCCCCACCGGCATCGGCGCGGCGATCAGCGACAACAGCCGCAGTTCAGACCCCGGCCAGTTCGTCGGTTCCATCCTGACCATCTGCGGCAGTTGCCTCTCGATGCTCTATGGGCTGTTCCTGGCGCTGGTTATGCCCGGCTACTCGATTGCCTTTGCCCGCGATGAGCAGATCAACAGCGGCCTCAGATTCCGCGATATCTGGGGATGGACCCAGGCTCATCTGGGCGACGTGCTGATGGTCGCCATCATCTATCTGGTCGCCAGCATCGCCTTTGGCTTGCTCGGCGCCATCGTCGGTGCGCTGCTCTGTATCGTCGGGCTGGTCGTCACCATCCCGCTGGCGGCCCTGGTCACCTATCTGTTCCAATACCACCTTTACGGCCAGCTTGCCTATGCCCACCCCATGAGCGGCGGCTACGGCGGCCGCGTGGAATATCCCGTCACGCCGCCCAGCGAAATGGCCCCGGGTGTGACGCCGGGCGTCGGCCCCATCCCGCCCGTGGAAGAGCCGCCGGTCAGCAGCACCGGCGAATACCCCGGCAGCGGCATCGAAGAGACCCCCAAGCCGCCCGACACGCCGGCCTAAGCTTCGCCGCTATTCGTCCTTTCGACCGTCTGGATGCAGCGGACGCATCCAGACGGTTTTGTTTTGCGCATACCAGTTGCGCCTGTCTAACGGTATTCTGCGCAAATTTGCCAATGGATGTGCCGCATCTCCTCACCGTTTGCGATCCTCCGTCCGACATGCTGTAACTCGCGCCAATCAAAGTGACCGGCCCTTTGCAGTCGCCGGTCACTTTACGCCCTCTTCTTCTGATCTTTGCGTCCTTTGCGACTTTGCGGTGAGTATCTCTTCGCTGTCTCCACCGCCTACTGCAGCGGGTCGAGCTTCCACGCCTGCGCGCCCCAGGTCATGCTCCCCCAGCGGTTGACGACAAAGCCGCGCAGCCGCCGCGAAACGCCATACCCTTCCGGGAAGACATAGAGATGGATCTGCGGCAGGTCGGTGGCGATCAGACCGGACAGATCGCAATAGGCCTGCCGCCGCGCCGCCAGATCCAACGTGCCGCCCGCCCGCTCAATGGCAGCATCCGCCGCCGGGTTGACCCAGCGCATATAGTTGCCGCCACCCAAATTCTCCGGCGACGGGATCGACATCGAGTGGAAGGTCGTAGAGATCACAGCCTGCGGCTCAATCGGCAGGCTGGTATCATAGAGCAGCATGTCAAAATTGCCCAGCTTGCGCCGCGCGCCGTCGGCATAGGAGCCGAAGACCACCTCCATCGGGTCATTCTCCACCACTAGCTCCACCCCCACGGCGGCGAACTGCGCCACCAACGCGTCCTCCAAGTCGACCAAGGGTTGGAAATCGTTGTAGCCCTGCAGGCGCAGGCTGAGGCGCGTGCCGTCCTCCACATAGAGCGCGCCGCTCGCCACGCGCACCCCGTCCTCGCCCTCTACCCAGCCTGCCTGCTCCAGCAGATACTTGGCGCGCGCCTGGCTGTAGCGGTAGACGCGCGGCTGGGCGCATTCATACCAGCCATAGGCCAGCGGGGTCGTGACCGGCGTCGTGCCGGGGTTGACCTGGAAGATGATGGCGCCATAGTTGATCGCATGGGCCAGCGCCTGGCGCACGCGCAGATCGCCCAAGATCGGATGGGGCGGGGAGGGGCCGGGGTCGTCGTCGTCGGGACGGCTCAAGTTAAAGCGCAGCGCCATATTCCATTGCCCCGGCGTCTGGCGCAGCGTCGCCACACCCCCCATCAGGTCGTCGTAGACCGGCTTGCTCTCGCCGGGCAAAAGCTGCACCTCCGCCGCGCCGGAGGCCATCAGGGCAAGCTGCGCCCCCGGGTCCGGGACGATCTGAAAGACCAAGCGGTCGACATAGGGCTGGCCGGGCAGATAGTAATAAGGGTTGCGCGCCATGACAATGCTCTCGCCTGGCAGCCAGCTCTGCACCACAAACGGCCCCGCGCTGACCGGCTGCTGGTTCCACGCCCAGTTCAGCATCTGCTCCGGCGCGCCGGTGGCATGGCGGGGCAGGATGCCCAACATAAACTGCTGCAGATAGCCGGGGTTCAACCTGCGATAGTGGACCACCGCCGTCAGCGCGTCCGGCGTCTCCACGCGCTCGATCAAGTCAAACGGGACGGCGGGCACCGCGCCGCTGTCGGGGTGCGACACCGCCTCCCAAGTAAATTTCACATCGTCCGAGGTCAGCGGCTGGCCGTCCGACCAGCGCAGCCCAGGCCGCAGCTTCCAGGTCACCGTCATGAGATCCGCCGACACGCCGCCGTTTTCCAACGTGGGCAGTTCCGCCGCCAACACAGGCGCATATTGCCCATCGGCGTCGACAGTCGCCAGCGGCGCGCTGGTGGCGTCGGCCACCTGGCGCACAATCGCCGCCGCGGCCAGATATTGGTTGAGCGTGGCCGGCTCTTCGGGGATCACCAGCACCACCTGGTTTTCCGCCACCGGGGTCGCGGTCCCGGCGACCTCGGGCGCCACGGATACGCTGCCCACCTCCTCGGCGGCCAGCGGCCCACACCCGGCCAGCGCCAGCGCGACCAACAACGCCAGCCCCAGACCGCGCGGCCAAAGGCACAGGCTCATGGCATCGTCTCTTGCGGATTCTGGTTTGTAAACATCTCGCGGCTCAGACAACTCGAACTGCCAGCCTGACACAGAATGCTTCTCTCTTATAGTCTCTTATAGCCTGCTGCGCCCGCTTCGTCAATTCCGCCGCCCGCCACAGTTCCTCGCCCCAACAAAACGGGGGATGGCGCTGCCACCCCCCGGCCAAACCCTATCCATTGGCTGCACAAATTTTGCTACAGCAGTGGCGCTGCCCGGCACATCGGCGCAACGGCTTACTGCGACTTAATCTCCGTCCAGATGCGCTCATACAAGGCCGTGGCCTCGCCCACATCCTCGATATACTCGACATTCGCCAACATCTCCTCGGAGAGGTTGAGATTGGGCGCGTTCTTCAGCTCA
>QEUY01000478.1 GCA_003577365.1 Chloroflexota bacterium
CACAGGAGGAACCCTTGAAACCCGCAATGCACTCTCCTACACCTTGGAGCAAGTTCGCCGTGATCGCGGTGCTGCTTGTCCTGGCTATGGTGCTCGCCGCTTGCCCGGCCCCGGCTGCGGCGCCGGCCCCCGAGCAACCCGCGGCCGCGGCCACTGAGCCGGCTGCCGAAGAAGCGGCTCCGGCGGAAGAAGCGGCGGCGGCAGAGACGCCTGCCGCGCAGGAGGAAGCGGCTGCCCCTGCCGACCCCATGACCACGATCTATGGCGAGAAACTGCCCGACGACGCACGACCCTACGACGAACAGGTCTACCGTGTCGCCTGCGACATTACGGGCAACCACACCACCTTTGACTTTGTGGTGGCGGTCTACCAGCGTTTCTGTGGCAGCGACCTCTTCCAGGACCAGTTGGTCAACCTGGACAAGGACTTCAACGTCATCCCTAACTCGGCGGAGAGCTGGGAAGTCTCCGAAGATGGGCTGACCTGGACCTTCCACATCAAGCCCGGCCTGCAGTGGTCAGACGGCACACCGCTGACCGCCTATGATTGGGAAGCCACCTTCCGCTATGCCGCCGACCCTGAACACGCCTGGGACTTTGCCTGGTTCTATGCGGGGGTGCTCAAGAACTGGAACGAAGCGATCGCCGGCGAAGTCCCGCTGGAGGAATTGGGCGTCAAGGCGGTGGACGACCTGACGCTGGAGATCACCACCGAGGTGCCCTGGCCGCCGCTGCCTGCCATGATGCAGTTCTCGTTTGTGATGTCGAAGAAGGCGATGGAGGAACACGGCCCCTATTACAACAGCGACCCGGCCACCTCGGTTTCTGCTGGGCCGTTTATGCTTGAATCGCTGGAGCCGGGCAAGCAGGTCGTGCTGGTGGCCAACCCCAATTACAAGGGGATGCGCCAGCCGCGCATCAGCAAGATCGTCGGCATCTATATGAACATGTCGACCGCCTTTGCCGCCTTCCAGAACGGGGAGATCGAACAGATCGGCTATGAGTGGCTAACGCCTGCCGACTTCGAGATCATCCTCAACGACCCGGTGTTGAGCGCCAACTATCTGCGTCACTACGGCGACTTCCGCACCGACTATCTGCTCTTTGATACCTACAACCCGCCCTTCAACGATGTCAACGTGCGCAAGGCGTTTGCCAAGGCCATCGACCGCGATGCGATCGTCAAGAACGTCTACGGCGAGATCAAGGCGATGCCCGCCCATGCGATGTTGATGCCGGGCTATCCGTCGTCCGATACCGAGGGCGCGCTGACCGAGTATCAGGCCTATGACTGCGATGCGGCCAAGCAGCATCTGGCCGATGCAGGCTTCCCCGACGGCGCAGGCTTCCCGGCCCAGGAGATGTGGCTGCGCAACGAAGGCACGGCGATGCAGGCCGTCTTCCAGGCCGTGGCCGCGTCGATTGCCGACTGCCTCAATATCGAAATTCAGGTCTCTAACAAAGACTACAAGGTCTATATGGATGCGCTGAATGCCAAACCGACCCAGATCACGCTGGGTGCGATCTCCTATGGCATGGACTTCCTGGATCCCTCCAACCTGTTGGGCATCTGGCTCTCGACGGGCCGCCACTCCTGGAAGAATGACGAGTTCGACCGCTTGGTGACCGAGGCGAGCAGCATGGTGGGCGACCCAGAGGCGCGCGACCAGATGTTCCGCGATGCCGAGCGCATTCTGGTGGACGACGTGGGTGGCGCGTTTGTCGCTCACCGCTGGCAGGGCGACCTCTTCCAGCCCTATGTCCAGGGTGAAGGGTTACGCACGCCCGACTCGCAGGGCATTGCCGCCTGGCACTGGGGCAATGACTGGGTCTGGGGCGATATCTATCTCGCCAAATCGGAATAGCGGCCAAGCCGCGGCGCATGATTGAGACAAGGAGTTGGACGGCAGATGCCGTCCAACTCCTTGTTCGACATCCAGAGCGAGCTAGAGGAGAAGTGCATGGCCCGTTATGTCTTGGGACGGTTGGTCTCGCTGGTCTTTGTGTTGCTGGTGGTCTCGATGATCACCTTTGCCTTG
The DNA here is from genome assembly GCA_003577365.1 of Chloroflexota bacterium. Taxonomy (GTDB): domain Bacteria; phylum Chloroflexota; class Anaerolineae; order Caldilineales; family Caldilineaceae; genus QEUY01. The sequence goes on from QEUY01000478.1 coordinate 2,040, forward strand.
ATGCATGCGGTGCCGGGGGGGCCGTTCGACGAGCAGAAGCAGCCGCTGCCGCCCGCGGCCAAGGCCAACGTTCTGCGCAAGTATGGACTCGACAAACCGGTGTGGCAGCAATATCTCAACTACATGAGCCATGCCGTGCGTTTTGACTTTGGCATTCCCTATCAACAGCCCACGACTACCGTCGCAAAACTGATCGCAAACACCTGGAGGGTTTCTTTTCAGCTCGGTTTCCTCACCATTTTGGTGGCCTTTGGCGTGGGTGTGCCCTTGGGCATCTATGCCGCCTATCACCAAAATACCTGGATCGATACCATTGTGACCTTTGTCGCCACGTTGGGCATTACTGTGCCCAACTTTGTGATTGCCATGTGGCTGCTGCTCATCTTTGCCGTGCGGCTGGACTGGCTGCCGATGGGGGGCTGGAGCGAGCCAAAAAACTGGCTGATCCCCGGCGTTCTTTCCAAAGATTGGATCATGCCGGTGCTGGCCTATTCGCTTGCGCCTCTGGCGGTGGCGGCGCGCTACACGCGTTCGAGCGTGTTGGATGTGATCCGCAGCGATTTTGTGCGCACGGCGCGCGCCAAGGGGCTGGGCCACCAGGCAATCCTGTGGCGGCATGTGCTGCGCAACGCCTTGATCCCGATGGTGACCGTGCTGGGCGTGGAGATCCCCAATCTGCTGACCGGCAGCATCTTTATCGAGACGATCTTCCGGGTTCCAGGGCTGGGCAAGTTTTTTGTCACCAGCACCTTTAACCGCGATTATCCGATGATCATGGCGTTGGTGCTGCTGATTGCGCTGCTGTGGGGCATCACCTATCTGGCGACCGACCTGATCTATACCCGGCTCGACCCGCGCATCCGGCTGGACTCGCAGGGGAACGCGTGATGAGCAACGCGACCACACCCACGCTGCGCGTCCCGCTGCACTTGCAGGAAAGCAAGCGCCCCTATCGCACGCTCTGGCAAGACGCGCTGCGCCGCTTTTTTCACAACCGGCTGGCGGTGATCGGGCTGTGTATTGTCGGCGCGTTCTTGTTTATGGCGATCTTCGCCGACCTGATTGCGCCCTATCCTTATGATAAGGTGGATTTCACCAAGGTGCGGCTGTTTCCCTTTGAAGACCCGGCGCACCCGCTGGGGACCGACGATGTAGGCCGCGACTATCTCAGCCGTCTGATCTACGGCGCACGCACGTCGATGATCGTCGGGCTGTCGGTGCAGACCGTCGCCGTGCTGATCGGCGTGACGCTGGGCGGGCTGGCCGGCTATCTGGGCGGCAAGGTGGATTTTGCGATCATGCGGCTGATCGAGGTGATGACGGCGTTTCCCGGCCTGCTCTTTGCGATCTTGCTGGTGACGGTGGCGGGCGGCGGGCTGCTCAACGTGATCATCGCGCTCAGCGTGACAAGCTGGATCGGCATCGCGCGCCTGACGCGCGGGCAGTTGCTCTCGCTGCGGGAAAAGGAGTTTGTCGAAGCCGCGCGCAGCATTGGCGTCTCCAAAGGTAGGATCATCCGCGCCCACCTGATGCCCAACGCGCTGTCGCCGCTGTTGGTGGCGGTGAGCTTTGGCATCCCGGCGGCGATCTTTGGCGAGGCGGGGCTGAGCTTTCTGGGGATCGGCGTCAACGACCCGATCGCCAGTTGGGGCAAGATGGTCGGCATCAGCCAGGCCTATGTGTCGGTCTATTGGCATCTGGCGCTCTTTCCCACCGTTTTGATCGCGCTGGCGATGTTAGGCTTTTCGTTTATGGGCGATGGGCTGCGCGATGCGCTGGACCCCAAGCTGCTCGAATAGTGAAACTAGCATGTCCCAGGAAATAACCGAAGCGACAAGGAGGAGGCACATGCGTCGGGGACGACGAACATCTCAGGGGATCGGCGGGCTGCTGCTGATCGCTCTCCTGCTCTTGGCCGGCTGTGGCGGGCGCGGGGGGAGGGGAGCAGAGCAAAGCGGCTCCGGCGGGCGCAGTGAGCCGGCCGTGCCGACCATGCCCGCCGCGCAGTTCGCCCAGCCGACGACCATGATCACCGTCGCGCCGAGCGATGCCGTCACCGAGAC
>QEUY01000479.1 GCA_003577365.1 Chloroflexota bacterium
CGGCCGCGGTTAGCTCGCCCAGCCGCACCTGCGAACAGATCTCGCCACCGATTCCATCCACCTCGGCGGGATAGCCAAAGCCTTCACCATAATAGCGTGTTTGGGCCAGCAGGTGGTCAGTGCTGAGTTTCGCCGCCTTGACGTTCGGGCTATCTTCGGCGGAATCGGCAAAGTAGGAGAAGTCGCCTACCAACTCAGCCCATGCCGGCACAATACCGCCGTAGATCATCGAGTAGGTGCGCTGCCCCTCGGTGGTCGCCATCATACGCAAGAATCCGACCGAGATATCCGGGTTCTTGGAATTCTTGGGCGCGGCAAACCCCCACCCAGCTTCACCCACCAGCAGCGGCGGCTCGTCGCCGTTGATCTTGGGAACGCCTGCCAGGAAGAAGTTATAGCCCATCTCGCGGCCTTGTACGGCGGGCGTGCCGTTGCCGCGCGCCAGCGCCACTTTGCCCGCCAGCGCGGCGTCGATCTGGGTCTGGTCTAGTTCGGTCTCAATGCCCATTGCCACCGGCGTTTCGGCAAAAAGCTCCATCGCCTTGACCCCCGCATCGGTGTTTAGGTTGAATTTCTGGGCATTCTCATCCCACCAGTCGGTGCCCTCTGGGGCCAGCAGCGTGCGCACAATGCCTAGATAGCTCTGGTTGTCCCAGCCTTTGCTGCTCAACCCCCAACGTGTGACCCGGCCCCCCTCCTCGATCTGTAGTGCTTTGGCCAATTCCCACATCGATTCATAGCTCTCGAAGAAAGGTTCGCCGTTGGTCGGCGGGTAGGCGTCGGCCAGCCCTGCCGCCTCGACATCGTCCACCGGCACGTTGACGACATTGCCCACGCCATTGACCTCGGTGGGCACGCCGTAAATCTCGCCCTGCCAAGTGTAGGCGCCAATGGCATCGCCGATGAAGGCCGCGTCCGGGTCAACCCCCTGCGCATCGTAGACGCTCTCTTTGAGCGGCATCATGGCCTTCTGAATGTGCAGCGGCACCATCACCTTGCCCATGATGCAGATCACGTCGGGTTGTGTTCCGGCGGAGAGCGCTGCAATCAGTTTGGTCTCCAGAGGCCAGGCCTGTGGCTCGACACGCAGCGAGACTCCTGATTGCTCTCGATAGAGATCGGCCAATCGGTTGTAGGCTTCCACATGCGGGTCATACTGCAATCCCCACAACACCCCCTCACTTGCCTCAGCCGCCGGAGCCGCCTGACTCTCGCTGGTGGCTTGCTCGCCTGCGGGTGCAGCCGGAGCCGGCGCGCCAGAGGGAGCACACGCCGCCAGTAGACCGATCCCCAAAGTGCTGGCCGTCGCCTGCAAAAAGGCGCGTCTGCTCAAGCGATCTGATTTCATCTTGTTCCTCCTGTTGTGAACACACAAGGCTAAAGCATGCGTCGAGCGCAAATCTATCACCTAGTCTGGGCAGTAGCCCTAGGCCGTTTGCCTTCGGTAAAACCAGATAGCGCCGCTGCGCGGGGCCAGTGTCAGCGTCAATCCATCCCGGATAAGGTCGGCGCCGGAGACCCGCCGCGTCTCCCCGGTCTCCATGTTCTCGAACTGATAACTTGACGCAGGGTCGATGCCTTGGGGCTGCGCCGTGAACTGTTCGGCGGGCGCTTCGGGCAGACGGATCGCATGCACCAGACCGTGGCCCAACTGCGGGCTGTCAAACTGGCGCACTACCCATTCCGCCGCGCTGCGCGAGAACGGGGTCAGCGGGTAGTAGTCGCCCCAGAGCAGCAGGTCTGCAGCCCTGCGCCAAATCGCGATCAGACGCTGTGCCTGCACATAGTCGTAGTCGTCGCGCAGCGCGTCCATGCCTATAAACAGCATAGGGGCCATCGCGCCATGGAACCCATAGGGTTCGACCTTATGGTCGAAGCGCGACTTGCCCTCGACATCCCAGGCCAGCGTGACCTCCTTGAAGTAAGGGATCCAGGCATACAGCGTGTGCTGGAAGGCGAGCTTGACCGGGTGGTCGCCATAGCCGTAATCGGTATAGTGGAGCGGCACCGAGCGCCGCAGCGTTTCCAGGTCGTTGCGCCGCCCGCCGCTGGCGCATGAATCGATCCACAGCCCTGGGTTGCGCGCCAGCAGGTCATCCCAAAACTGCAAATAGCCCTGCACATGCAGGTTCTCGTTCATCCCTTGACGATCGCCGGCTTCGTTCTGCCGCCAGTGTGCCAGCGGCGGAAAGTTGTGGTCTTGCCGATAGACGCGGATGCCGCTCTCCTGGATCAGCCCGCAGACATGGTCGGTCAACCACTGGCGCGCCTCCGGGTTGCCCAGAAAGAGCAATCGATTCTCGTTGCCCTCGGCATGCAGCAGCCAGTCGGGATGTTCTCGATCTAGCTGTGTATCAGGCCGCACGCGTTCTGGCTCAAACCACAAAAGCAAGTCTGCGCCCAACCGCGCTGCATGGTCGGCGACCGGCTTGAGGCCGTTGGGAAAGCGTTCCGGGTCTGGGATCCATGTGCCGGTGATCGGCCAGCGGCGCACCTGCTCCTGGTTATAGCAGGGATACCAGCCGGCGTCGATCCACCAGATGTCAAAGTCGATCCCTTCCTGCCGGAACTTATCCATATAGCGAATCTGATTTTGTTCGGTAGCGGCGGTGAACTCCTCCCCTTCGTCGGTGCCGGCGCAGACCAGGTGGGGACGCAGCGGTTGGCCGTCGGATCGGGGCAGGATATGCGCCAGATACCAGCGCCGCCACAAGTTGACGGCTCGGCTGTCGTCCCCCGCCCAGAAGAGCAGTGTGCAGCGCGGGGTGCGGATGCGTTCCCCCGGCAGCAGGCGGAGATGGGTACGCTCTTGCCCGGCGCGTACCTGCACGCCCTCATCACCCGCAACAAAGCTCGCCGCCCATTGTGCCGGCCAGCCGATAGCAAGCGCCAGCCCGCCTTCGGCAAAAGTCAGACGCAGGTAGGGAAACGCGCCGTCACACGGACGCCCGCCGCGCGGGGCGAGCGCAAGCGTTGCGCCGCCGTCCAAAGGCGTGTCCTGTGGGGTATAGCCTTCCTCACTGTAGAAATCGCCGTTGCAGTGCGTGACCACAGGCGCAGTCCCTGTAAACGCTGCGTCCAATGCCTGAATGTCGCTTAGGATCGGCGTGGGTTGCTGTCCTGGGTTGGTGAGCCAGGCCACCCATTCCACGACCGGGTAATCCTGATAGTGCGTGCATTCCACGCGCACGGCCAGACCGGTGGCGGGGTCCTGGCCGGTGAAAACTGTCTCGGCGAGGTTGGCATCGATCCGGCGTGTAGTCACGGCTGGCTGCCAAGCCGCGGGGATGCCACGTACGGGCTGGCCGTCGAGGACAAATGTAACGGGTAAGTCGGCAGGCCGGGTCAGATAGCGATCTGTCCAAGCGCGGCATGCGGCCATGTCGTTGGGTTGGGGGCCGGGCGATGGCGTGTTAGCGGCGGTTGGCGTGGCCCCGGCGCCTGCCGTTTGGGTTGCGAAACTTGCTTGCATGGTGATCCCTTCTGGTGTATGGCCTCATTATGTCGCAATGAGTCGAATGAAGGTCCGCCGGGTGAGAGCTGCGCAGTCGTGCTCGATAAGGGTTCCTTTCTAGCTCTGGGTGTCGAGTTTTGCCAGTGACATTAACGCTACTGTCCCGCCATCCACCAGCACGGTTTGGCCGACGATAAAGCCCGCGTCCTCACCGGCCAGAAAAGTGCAGACGCGCGCCACATCCAGCGGTGTGCCGACACGGCCTAGGGGAATCTGCCGGCCGCCGGCTGCCGGGTCGTAGTCAGAGTACTTGGCGTAATGGCTCGGCACTTCGATCCATCCTGGTGCGACGGCGTTGACACGGACCTTATGCTGCGCCAGTTCGATGCCCAGCTCGCGTGTCCAAGCCAAGATCGCGCCCTTGGTCCCTGCATAGACCGAGTGGCCGGGCATGCCCGCAAAGGCATGGACTGAAGTCAGGTTGACGATCGCCCCGCCTCCGGCAGCGAGCATATGCCGCACCGCCTGCTGGGCACAGAAAAACTGGCCGCGAATATTGACGTGATAGAGCTGGTCAAACTGGGCGGGCGTGACTTCCAGAAAATCCCAGACCTCGGTGATGCCGGCATTGTTGACCAGCACAT
>QEUY01000480.1 GCA_003577365.1 Chloroflexota bacterium
TACAGCTTCCTGCCGGCGGTGCGGCTCAGCCTGCTCACCGCCTTGATGCTGGACCGCAGCTACTTCGACGACTTCAGCGCGCTGCGCGTCCATCTCGAAACCGCCTATTGGGATGAGGCCGTCGCCCTGCTCACGCCTGAAGACCGCGCCCACTTGCGCGGCCTGGTCGCCGCCGCCCAGGCCAAATTGAGCCAGCAGCGCATCCAGATCCCTTCGCCGGAACATCGCGAACTGCATCTCACGATCTTCCGGCGGCTGAACAACCCGTTTGTGGTCGGGCTGCTGGAAGCCTATTGGGACGCCTACGAGGCCGTCGAACTGAACACCTACGCCGACATCCATTATCTACAACAAGTTTGGGATTATCACGCCCGCATTGTGGACGCCATCGAGGCGGGCGATATCGCCCTGGGCAAGCGGTTGCTGGTGGAACACATGCAGCTGCTGAGCCACCGGGGCATCTCGATCGAATCGCGCCAGTCAGAATTGGCTGTCGTGGCCTAGATCAACTCGGCCTAGATCAACTCGACCAACCCTGAGGAAATTCTCTGGCGAGGAACCATCGATTTCTGCTTCACCAACGGAGGAAAGTCATGAGTGTGGTATTGCAGACAGCGCCGTCTGAATCTGAAGAGCAGCAGCAGCGCGTCAACGACTTCAACATCGACGTGGCGACGGTCAACGGCTCGGGCAGCCAGACCAGCAACATGGTCTTGATCCGCTCGCTCTTCAAAATGGGTATTCCTGTCACCGGGAAGAACTTCTTCCCCAGCAACATCCAGGGGCTGCCCACCTGGTACAACGTGCGCCTCAGCCGCGACGGCTATCTGGCGCGCCGCGATGGCATCGAGATCGTGGTCTGCATGAACCCGGCCACCGTGGCCGACGACATGCAAAAGGTTGTGCCCGGCGGCATCATCCTCTATGACGACTCCTTGCCGGTCGCCGCACGGCGCAAGGATGTCACCTACTTCCCCATGCCGGTCAAGGACCTGGTCAAAGAGGCCGATCTACCCTTCAACCTCAGAGACTACGTGGCCAATATGGTCTATGTCGGCTTTCTGGCCTATCTGCTCGACATCGAGCTTGACGAAATTCGCGCTGCGCTCGAATGGAACTTTGGCGGCAAGCGCAAGCCCATCGAGCTCAACTACGACATGGTCATGCGCGGCTATAACTGGGCCAGCCAGAACGTGGTCAACACCCAGCCTTTCCGTGTCGAACGCATGACCGGATTCAATGAGGGCAAGGTGCTGGTCGACGGCAACACCGCCGCCGCCCTGGGCGCGCTCTACAACGGCGTCAACCTGGTCTCCTGGTATCCCATCACGCCCTCCTCCTCGGTGGCGGATGCGATCAACACCTATGCGCCCAAGCTGCGCATGGACCCCGAGACGGGCAAGGCGACCTATGCCGTGATCCAAGCGGAAGACGAGCTGGCCGCCATCGGCATGGTGATCGGCGCAAGCTGGGCCGGCGCCCGCGCCATGACTGCCACCAGCGGCCCCGGCATCAGCCTCATGTCGGAATTCGTCGGCCTGGCCTACTACGCCGAGATCCCCGCCGTCATCTGGGACATCCAGCGCATGGGGCCGAGCACCGGCCTGCCCACACGCACCAGCCAGGGCGACATCCTCAGCACCTACTATCTGAGCCACGGCGACACCCGGCATATCCTGCTCTTCCCGGCCAGCCCGGACGAATGTTTTGACTTTGCCGGCACAGCCTTCGACCTGGCCGAACGTTTCCAGACGCCGGTCTTTGTCCTCAGCGACCTCGACCTGGGCATGAACTACTGGATCTCCGACCAGTTCAACTATCCGGAAAAACCGATGGACCGCGGCAAGGTCCTCAGCGCAGCCGACCTGGAAAAAGTCGGTGCGAGCTGGGGCCGCTACAAAGATGTCGACGGCGACGGCATTCCCTACCGCACGATTCCCGGCACACGCAGCCGCTTCGCCGCCTACTTCACACGCGGCAGCGGCCATAACGAATATGCCGGCTACAGCGAACGCCCCGACGACTGGGAAAACAACCTGGCGCGCCTGACGCGCAAGTTCGATACGGCACGCGACTATGTGCCTGCGCCGATCCTCGACGAGCGCGAGGGCGCAACCGTCGGCATTATCACCATCGGCAGCAACCACCCTGCCGTGGTCGAAGCGCGCGACCGGCTGCGCGCCGAAGGCATTGAGACCAGCTATCTGCGGCTGCGTGCCCTGCCGTTGGCCCATAATGTCTTCGACTTCATGAACAAGTATGAGCGTATCTTCGTCGTCGAGAATAACTTCGACGGCCAGCTTTTCAAGATTCTCGTCAATGCCCAGCCGACTTCGGCCCCCAAGATGGTCTCGGCGGCCAAGTGCAACGGTCTGCCGCTGTCGGCCCGCTGGATCACCGAAACCATCCTGAGCGACCTGCGCTAACGCGCCCGCCGCACCATTCGACCAACTCCGCCCGCTCGGCGGTTCGATAGAACGAAGGGATCTAAGATGGACACTATCAAGAAGCCTGCTCCGGCCCCTCGTGCCCCCAAGGTCAACGCGCTTGGGCTAGAAAAGACTGACTACCGCGGCAAGCCCTCCACGCTCTGCAAGGGCTGCGGCCACGACAGCATTAGCCAGCGCATCGTCAATGCCGTCTGGGAGCTTGGCCTGGAGCAGACCCAGGTCGTCAAGTTCAGCGGCATCGGCTGCAGCAGCAAGACGCCAGCCTACTTCCTGGGCTACAGCCACGGCTTTAACGCCGTCCACGGGCGCATGCCCTCGGTGGCGACGGGCGCGATGGTCGCCAACCGCAGCCTCAAGGCCATCGCCGTCAGCGGTGATGGCGACTCGATGTCGATCGGCGTCGGCCAGTTCAAACACGCCATGCGCCGCAACGTGCCGCTGGTCTACATCGTGGAGAACAACGGCGTCTATGGGCTGACCAAGGGCCAGTTCAGCGCCACCGCCGACCAGGGCCAGCAGCTCAAATACGCCGGCGTCAACGAACTGCCGCCGCTCGACGTCTGTCTTGAGGCGCTGGCCGCCAACGCCACCTTTGTGGCGCGCAGCTTTGCCGGCGACGCCAAACAGGTGGAGACCTTACTCAAGGCCGCCCTGAGCCATCGTGGTATCGCCGTGTTGGACATCATCAGCCCCTGCGTCACCTTCAACAACCACGAAACCTCGACCAAGAGCTACACCTGGGGCAAGGAACACCAGATCTCGCTGCAAGAGCTGAACTATGTGCCCAGCTACGAGGAGATCGAGATCGACGAGTATGACGACGAGGTCGAGGTGCAGATGCACGACGGGTCATGGATCGTGCTCAAAAAGCTGGACCGGGACTATGACCCCACGGACAAGCACGCGGCCTATCGCGTCCTCGAAGACGCCCGCCACGATCAGAAGCTGCTCACCGGCCTCTTCTATATCGACGAAGAGCAGCCGGACCTGATTGAAATGCTGCACATGACGGACACCCCCTTCTCGACGCTGCCCGCCGAGAAGCTGCGCCCCAGCCGCGAGTCGCTAGCGCAGATCATGGCCAGCCTCTAGACACCGCCACCGGCGGCAGCACAACCCAGCCGTAGACGACGAGCGGAAGGCGTATGGCCTTCCGCTCGTTTATTTTCTCTTCGATCCCCTCTTGGCGCTTGCAGGCTAGGCGTTTTCCACCGGCGCAGCCTGCGTGTGCGCATATTCCCCGCGCAGCTCCGGCGGCAGCAGCGCGGCGATGCCCGCCATGATGGCGTCGGTGAAGTCGCGCGCGGCGTGGCTCGCGTCCTCCCCTGCCCGCAAGCTCCGCTGCAGCGGCGGCCCAAATCGCACCATGATCAGCGGGCGGCGCAGCCGCTTCCACGAAGTCAGCAGGGCCGGCCCGTTGACCACCGCCGCCGGGATCACCGGCACATGTGCCTCCATTGCGATCCGCGCCGCGCCCGTTTTGGCGCGGCGCAGCGCCCCGTTGCGGCTGCGCGTCCCTTCAGGAAACATCCCGATCAGCTTGCCGGCGCGCGCCAGGTCAATGGCATTCGCCAGCGCAGCCACGTCGTTCTTGCCGCGATGCACAGGGAAGACGCCGCCGGTTCGCATCATCCAAGTCGTGAAGCGG
>QEUY01000481.1 GCA_003577365.1 Chloroflexota bacterium
GCGGGGGTGGCCCGGCATTGGGCCGGCGGGGCCGCGCTACATCAGCCCGCGGCGGCGCGCCTGGTCGACGGCGGCGCTGCGGTTGACCGCATGCAGCTTGGCGAGGATGTTGCGGACGTGGCTCTTGACCGTGTGGACGCTGAGGAAAAGCCGGTCGGCGATATCGCGATCCGATGCGCCGGTTGCGACCAGCGCCAAGACCTCGCGCTCGCGCGCCGTCAGATCGTCGCCGGGGGACGGCGCGTCCGTGCGCTGTGCGGGCGCATCGCGGCGCGCCGCCAGACGCGCAAACTCGTCGAGCAGCCGAGCTGCCAATTTGGGGGGCAACACCGCCTCTCCGGCCAGCGCGGCGCGCACGCCACGCAGAAATTCGGCGGCGTTGCTGTTCTTGAGCAGATAGCCGTTGGCCCCGACCTTGATCGCCTCGAAGAGCTTTTCGTCCTCGTCGTGGACGGTGAGCATCACGATGCGCACGCCGGCGGTGTTGGGGGTAGTGCGGATCAGGCGCGCCGCCTCCAGGCCATCGCAGACCGGCATCGAGATGTCCATCACAACCAGGGCCGGGTGCAGCTCGCGCGCCAAGGTCAGCGCCTCAAACCCGTCGCCCGCCTGACCCACGACCTGTAGATCGGGCTGCCCGTTGATCAGCTCGGCCAGGCCTGCGCGAAACAGTTCATGGTCATCGGCCAACAACACACGCCGGCGGCTCATGGCGCGTCTATCACCTGGTTCATGATGCGGTTCCTCGCGCGCCGGCCCCGTGCGTGAAGCTGACCACCACGCGCGTGCCTTGGCCCGGCTGAGAATGGACGGCCAAACTGCCGCCGCTCCGCTCGGCGCGCGCCCGCATGATCGCCAGCCCCAGGTGGGCGCTGCCGTCCACCGTGGCCGGGTCAAAGCCGCAGCCGTCGTCCTGGATCGTGAAGCGCGCGCTGCCGTCGACACGCTCGGCGCACACCGTAGCGCGCCCGGCCCCGGCGTGCCGCCAGACATTGGTGAGCGCCTCGCGCACGATGTGGATCACCTGCTGCTGGGCGATAGCGGGCAGCGCCAGGGCATCCTCATCGTCGATGTGCAGCGTCACGGGCAGGCCGGTGGCGCGCATCTCGTCGACGCAGCCGGCCAGTTGGGCCGCCAGCGCGTCCGCTTGCGGCGTGGGGGCGCGCAGCCCGGTCAGCGCGCTGCGCACTTGCTGATAGGCCTTGGTGGTGGCGCTGCGCATCTGGGCCAGTTCGCGCGCCGCGTCTGTGGGCGCGCCGGCGGCGACCAGCTCTTCCAGCCGGTCCACCTTGAAATTGAGAAAGCTGAGCGTCTGGGCCAGGTTGTCGTGCAGCTCCGCCGCCAGCCGTTCACGCTCCTGCTGGGCGGCCATCTGCTGCGCTTGAGTGCGCCGCGCCTCCACCAGCCGGGCGTTGACGATCGCGCCTGCCGCCGCATTGGCCAGCAACGCCAGGGCCGACTGCTCTTCCGCCTCGAAAGTTGTGTCCACCGGCCGCGCCACGCAGAGTGCGCCCAGGATGACGCTCCCGGCGCGCAGCGGCGTCGCCACGCATTGGCTGTCGGCCAGCCCGCGCAAAAAGCCGCAGCTTGCGCAGGCCGTCTGGGCCACCACGGTCTTGCCCTGGCCGACGACTTGCCCGGCCAGGGGGGCGCTGACAGGCTGGCGCAGAGCGGGGCTGGCCTGGCCGCGGCCGCTGCCCGCCGCCAGGTGCAGCATGGCGCTCTCGTTGTCCAACAGACAGAGCGCAGCCGCCTCGCCGTGCAGCAGGGTGCGGGCGCGGTCGGTCGCCGAGGTGAGCAGCCGGTCTAGCTCCAACTGGGCCGTCACCTCCTGGCTGAGTTCAAAGGCCGTCGACAGTTCCCGTGTGCGCTGGCCGACCCGCTCCTCCAGGTGGCGGCGGCTGTTCAACACCTCGACGCGCATGGCCTCCAGCGCCGCGGCCAACTGGTTTAGCTCGGCGTCTGCCAAGGGGGAGATCGCCTGTTCGAGGTCGCCTGCGGCCATGCGTTGCGCCGCGGCGTCGAGTGCGGCCAGAGGCGTGACCAAGCGCCGCTGTGTCAGGCGATAGCCGGAATAGAGCAGCCAGAGCGCCAGCGCCAAAAAAAGCGCCTGGACGGCCTGAAGCCGCCGCACCTTGGCCTGAGAGACCTGGGCCATGCGGCTGACCGCGGCGTCGAGCCGGTCAAGCAGTGCGAGAGATGCCTCGGTCAGAGACGCATCGGTCAGAGACGCATCGAGCGGGGGTGCGCCTCCTGCCGGCTGGCGGGCGAGTTCGCGGTCAAAACGCTGCCAGGCCTGCGCCACCTCCGCCAGCCGTGCCTGCGCTGCCGGATCGGTCTGCGGCAGAAGCACGACGGGCAGGTCCGCCGGGTCGAGCGCCGTGCCGCCGGCGCGCAGGGCATGCAGCGTTTGGGCAAAGCGTTGGCGTGCGGCGGCCAGGGCTGCGCCATCGGGCGCAGTGAGCGCCAGCCAGGTCATCTGCTGGGAGAGCATGCGCTGCCGCCCGGCGAGATTGATCGAGAGGGCGTCGGCGTGCTGGGCGTTGAGCGCGACAAAGGTGATCGTCACCGACCCAACCACGAGCAGCAGAAAAGCGAGAAACAGCAGCCACAGCCGGCTGCGCAGTGAATGACGCATGGCAAAGCCCATCGAGGATCCGGCATTTTGCCGGCCAGGCACACAAGCGCGAGTGCCTGCATCCTATCACGGGCCGGCACATTTTGAAAAGTGGGGTTGAAAAATGGCTCTTTAGGAGGACTTTTTACGATGGCTCGACAGCGGCGAAACACTGATCTATAATCAAAGGGCTTCCTCATGCGCCATCTTCATGCGCCATCCTTCAGGTGCAGTTCGCCCATCCCATATAAGGAGGACAAAAATGAGCAGCGTAGTCAAAACGCTTTCCCGCCGAACCTTTTTGACGGCGATGGGGGTCGGCGCGGCGACACTCGCCCTGGCGGCCTGCGCGCCGGTGACAGCCCCGGCCGGTGAACAGGGCGGAGCGGCGCCGGCGGCAGAAGGCGTTACCATCCGCATTGGCAGTTGGGATTCCAAGGCCGCCGAACCGATCGAAGCCGAGGTGATCAAGGCCTTTAATCAGCAATACCCGGATATCCAAGTCACGATTGAGTTCAACCCCGATGCCTACGATGACAAGCTGCTGACGGCCATGGCAGGGGGAACCGCGCCCGATGTCTTTATGTGGTGGAACTTCCCATCCCTGGTCGCCCGCAATGGCATTGAGGACCTGACCCCCTTTGTAGAAGGCCCCGACGGGCTTGACCCTGCCATCTACTACAAGCAAGTCCTCGACTATAACCGAGTCGGAGACGGTCTCTATGGGCTGCCCAAGGACTTTACCCCGCGCGCCTACTTCTACAACACGGCGCTCTTCGACGCCGCCGGGGTGCCCTACCCGACCAATGACTGGACGACCGATGACCTGCTGGAGCTTGCCACGGCCCTGACTGTAGGTGAAGGCCCAGACAAGCAGTATGGCTTCTTCACCTTCTCCGGCGTCTATCCGCTGCAGGGCTACGTGTGGCAGCACGGCGGCGACTTTATCAGCCCGGACGGCACGGTCGCGACCGGCTATTGCGACAGCGAGGCCACGACCAGCGTACTCGACTGGCACGCGGCGATGAGCCTGACGCATGAGGTCGCGCCGACGCCGCAGGCCGTGAGCGCCCAGCAGGGCGGCGCCGACCAGTTGTTCATCGGCGGTAAGCTCGCCATGTACGACACGGGCCGCTGGCCGCAGGCCCAGTTCAAAGAGGTTGCCGAACTACAGTTCGGCACGGTCCTGCCCCCCATCGACGCCCAGACCGACGAGCGCGTGGTCGTGCTCCACGAAGCCGGCTTCTGTATGAACCCTGCCTCCAAATTCAAGGAGGAGGGAACCTGGCAGGTGGTCAAGTTCATGGGTGGGCCAGAGGCGAATAAGATCCGTGCCGAAGCCGGGTGGGCGCTGCCCGCGCTGCCCGCGGTCGTCGAAGAGTTGGGGCTGCTCAACGACCCGCTGGAGAAGACCTGGTTCGACGCCGTCCCCTTTGCCACGGTCGCCCCGTGCTTTATGCGCACGGCCAAATGGGGCCC
>QEUY01000482.1 GCA_003577365.1 Chloroflexota bacterium
TATTTGACTACCGGGTGGGGCGCATCCACGCCGACCCACAGCAGCGTTTCGCTGTCGCCGGTGTCCAGCCGCACCTTCCACGCCTCGAATGTGCCCGCAGGCACTTGCACCTCCTCCTGCCCACGCACGCTGAGCGTCACCCGGTCGAGGACGGGCACAATGGGCAAAAAGGAATTGAGGCGCGTGGCATAATCGGCGGCCAGCGGCAGGGCGCGCACCAACATCACCAGACTGCGCTGGTCGCGCGCGTCGCTGGGGATGCTGACGCGCTGATAGGTCGTGATGTTCTGTTTGCTGGTCAGCTCCAGGTTAGCTTCGCTACCGCTATAGGTGGTGCGGACCTGCTCTGTGCCGCGGCTGTCGATGCGCACCATGGTGGCAAGCGAAGGGCGATACTCCCCCACGCTCATATCCACCACCACGATTTCCTGTGTCCCCTGGGCGGAGGTCTCACGGCGCAGGTTCCACGTCGCCTCGTCCAGCCGGGTCAGATCATAGCGCGCCGTGCCCGCATAGGCCCCGTTTACATCCGTCACGCGATAGACGCTGGCTTCGCCGTCCGACCATGGGGCCGCGCCAAAGATCAAGGGCTGTGGGGTGGGAGCGCCGCAGGCCGCGAGCAGGGTCAGCAGCAGCGCCGTCCCCCACGGCCACCGGCAAAGCAGACGACAGGGCTGACAGGGCTGACAGGGTTGACAGAGTTGAGCCATCCGTCTAGCCGCGCTTCTGTGCCATCCACGTCAGCGCGGCCGCAGCCAGCGCCGCCGCGCCATAGGGCAGCGCGTCCTCGTCCAGTTGAAAATCGGCGCGGTGCACCATATACTGCGTGTCGCCCCAAGCCGGGTTATGCACCCCCAGCCGCAGGAAACAGCCGGGCGCGGCCTGCGCCATAAAGCTGAAATCCTCAGCGCCCATCCCCTGGTCGGCCTCTTTGATCCGGGCGGGGCCGACCAGTTGCGCCATTGCCTCCCGCGCCACTGCGGTCGCTTCGGGCGAATTGGAGGTGGGCGGATAGCCCCAACGGATCTCCAGGTCAAACGCGCCGCCCAGCGCCTCCACCACGCCGCAGGCGCGGCGCAGCTCGCTGTGCAGCAGTTCACGGCTTTCGGGCGTAAACGAGCGGATCGTCCCGCCCAGCTTGACAGTATCGGGGATGATGTTGTCCGCCGTGCCGCCGTGGATCATGCCGATCGTGATGACGCCCGCCTCCAGCGGGTTCAAACGCCGGCTCACCACCTGCTGGATGGCGAGGATCGCATGGCCCGCCAGCACAATCGGGTCCACCGTGGCGTGGGGCCGGGCCGCGTGCCCGCCGCTGCCGCGGATCGTCAGGTGAAACTGGTCGGCGGCGGCCATCATCGGCCCCTCGCGCGTCGCCAAAACACCCACATCGTGGGCGCCGTCCACATGCAGCCCAAAGACCGCATCCACGCCCGCCAGCGCGCCCTCCTCCACCATACGCATCCCGCCGGACTTGCCCTCGGCGTCCTGGGCTTCCTCGCTTGGCTGAAAGAGCAGCCGGATCGTGCCCGGCAGCCGGCCTTCGTCGGCCAGTTGCTTGAGGATCGTCGCCGCGCCCAAGAGCATCGCCGTGTGCGCATCATGGCCGCAGGCGTGCATGATGCCGGGCCGCGTGCTGGCATACTCGACGGCGTTGGCTTCCAGAATGGGCAGCGCGTCCATATCGGCGCGCAGCCCCACCACCGGCCCGTCCCCGCCCCGGATATGGCCCACCACGCCGGTCTTGGCGACCTCGGTCTCGGTCGGGATGCCCAAGCCGGCCAGGGTGGCGTTGACCAGCCCGGCGGTGTGATGCTCGGTGAAGCTCAACTCCGGATGGCGGTGGATCGTACGCCGCCAATCGCGGAGTTGTTCGTGCAGGCCGCGGGCGCGCGCCAGCAACTCGGCATAGGGCACCGCCTGCGTCTCGACGGCGGCCTCCGGCTTGGTATCAGATGGGGAGTCAGATAGTGTATCAGATAGTGTAGAGGTCATCGTTCCGGTTCGCCTCACTAGAAACCATCACAAAATGCATAATCGAAGCAGAGAGATGCTTTGTTTCACTCAACATGACAAGCGCAAGATCGGCTGCACAAAACATCACACATCACGCGAGTGTCATAGCCAAGCCGTCGAGCCAAGCTAACAGCCCGCCCTACCACCACCAGACCGCATAGCGCGTGCCCGCCTTGTCCAGCGCGACGGTGTCTTCCACGCGGATCTGCACGCCGCGGCCTGTCTCTAAGTCCAAGAGCAGCGGCCCATGCTCATAGATCAGCGCCGTGTCCCCTTCCAGAAAGACCAGCGTGCCCGGCTGCTGGCTCGGCCCCAGCGAAAGCAGGTCGGGGGCATTCTCCAACAGATACTTGACGCGCACGCCGCGCCCCTCGCGGCCACGCAGTAGGCCGGTTCCCATGAGTGTCGCCAACGTCATCGTGATCTTTCCCCCTCAGGCCAGTTCGACCGTCCTGCCCAGATAGCGGCCATAGGGCTGCACAGCCGCGGCCACGGCAGCTTCGGCAGCGCCATGGATCACTCTCCTCCGGTCTGCATGTTGGGCGTCCACTCCAGACGGGCCTCGACCAGCGTCGTGGCGAAGCGCGTGTCCCCCGCCTGGACAGTGAGCGGCAGCGGCCCGCTGCCCGACTGGCGCTGCACCACCAACCGGTAGGCTGTGGGCGTGATCTCCGGCGGCAGCCGGTAGCGAAAGATCACGGTGTGTTCGCTGCCCGGCTCCTGGACAAAATAGCCGGCAAAGACCTGCGTCCCACGCTCGCCCGCCTGGCTGCTGGCCGAATCGGCCTCCACCCCGTCGACGCTGACCAGTTCACTGCCGCCCGGCACATAGAGCCGCACATAGTTGAAATAACAGCGCTCCACCATATCGGTGTAGGTGGCGCGCTTCAACACCGCATTGACCTTGTTATAGCCCATGTTGGTGTCCACCAGCGCCACATAGTCGGCGCCGGGCAGCGGGTGCAGCCCACCGTCCCAGCCCAATGCCGCCAGCCGTTCAGCGGCATCTTCGTCGACCATCCAGACTTGAACCGCCCGTTCGGCCAGCGAGGCCTCGGCGGCGTCGGCCAGGGCCAACGGGTTAAAATGGCCGCTCTGCAGCCGGCCCAGAGCCGCCTGCGCCAAGATCGGCATAAAGTCCTTGCGCTGCTTCCACCACTCCTGCCCCGCGTTTTCGATTGTGAGATCGGTCTCCAGCGGCTGATCCCAAAAGCGCTGCACCTGCTCGACGATGTTTGCGCCCGTCACCGGCTCGTCTGCGCCCTCCACCTCCAGCGGGCCGAGCGCCCCCACCAACAGTTGTACGGCGCGCAGGTCGATGGTCGCGACCCCATCCACCGGCACGCCCGCGTCTTGGGCATAGAGCGAACGCGCCAGCAGCGCCGTGGTGGGGAAGTCGGGCGACCAGTTGGCATCGCGCAAAAAGACCAGCGGAATCCCCATGTACCGCTCCTGCGGTTCGGGGGAGCGCGGGTGATCGACGTCGTTGCGCGCCACGGTATAGCTGTCGGCGATCTCCAGCCCTTCGATGCGCCCTTGGTTGATCGTCACTTGGCCCACGGCGCTGATAAAGCCGCCGGTGGCGCGCAGCTCCTGGTTGTTTTGCACCAAGAGCAGATAGGTCTGCGCGCCGTACATGCCCAGCAGCTTGGGCAGAACCGGGGCCAGCGTCAGCCCATCGGCCACCAGCGCCAGCGCCGACTGCGCCTGCGCCACCGGCTCGGCCAGCGGCCCGATCAAGCGCGCCGCCGGAATGCTCGCCAAAGCCCGGCTCGCCGCGCCGGCGCGGCTGCTCAAGGCGGCGAACGGATCGGGGCCGGCGGCGATGGCTGCCAGCAGCACCTCCGGCATCGGCGCGGCGGGCTGCGCGGCCGCGGCGGGTGCGATCAACTGAAGCGTCTCGGCGGCCAGCGCCACCGATTCGCGCCCCGCGACCAACAGCTCCGGCGTCGCCGCCAGCGTAGGCCCCACCCAGGGCAACAAACGAGCGGCATGCAAGGCCGGGGCAAAGAGGCGCATCTCCTGCTCCAGCGCAGCCACCGATCGGTAGGCCTCGCCCAGGATGCTCGCAGCGCGCGCCAGGTCGGCGCTGTCCAGGTCGCCGTCATCACGCAGCGCGCGCAGTTCAGTCGCCTGGTGATAGGCCGCCAGGCCAAACAGACCGGCGCGCAGCAGCTTATAGCCCAGCACCACCACGGCGACCAGCACGACCACGCGCGCCAAAAAGAGCCATTGGCGGCGTGCCGCGCCGCGCTCGGCGGCAGGGTGCAAGGAGCTACGGTTGGAGAGCGGGTTGGTGAGCTTCATCGTCGCCTGTACGGGCCGCTGATATTCAGATCGCTATGCTGCGAATGATTACGGTTCAAGCCGCCAGAAGGGGCCTGCGGCCTGGCGCGCGCCGGGCAGATCGGTCAACGGTTCGGCCAGAAACACCGGGCGCAGCGCGGCGTTGGCGCGCAGCAGATCATAAAACGGCCCGCCGATCCCCGGCACTTGCGGGTAGAGATCGGCCAGCAGCCGCCGGTACCAATCGAAATGATAGAGCGCGTCGTTGATCAGCACCAGCCCCGGCACGCCGTCCAGCGCGTCGCTGCCCCAGACACCGTACCACAACGCAAAGGTCTGCGCATCGCTGCGGCTGATCACCAGGCTGTTGGGTTCCAGCGTGGCCGCGGCCGCGGCCAGAAAGTCCTGCGCCGCCCGATCCTGGCGCAGCGACAGCTCCGGCAGACGCAACGCCGCCACCGAGGTCAGACCCACGGCTACCAGCGCCGCCAACGCCAGCGCCATTCTTTGCGGCGTCACCCGCGCTGCGCGGCCCGGCCACAAGGCCGCGCTGCGGCGCTGCAGCCAGTCTACACCAACTGCCAGCCCATTGGCGAACCAGAGTGCAGCCATCCAAATCACCGGCAGCAAATAGATCTGGCTGTCCACCGTGTAATAGGTGATCGAATAGAGGCTGACGGGCACAACCCAGAGCAGGCCAAAGGTGCGCAGCCTGGGCCAGTGCCGATCCCAAGCGGCCAGCCCGGCCAGCGCCACGCCTAACCCCAGCGGCGTAAACTGCGCCGCGAGCACCTGCGCCCAGCTTGCTGCCCGGCCCGGCAGATCGGCCAGCGGCACGCCGAACAGATACCCCCGATAGGCTTGGCCGCTCACCAGCCACCAAAAGCCCTCCACTGTATCGGCATAGCCCCAGTTGACCGGCGGCGCAGCAGCCGCGGCCCACGGGATGCGCAGATACAAGACGCCGCCGATCAACAGCGCCGCGCCAAAGATGCGCCCGATCCGCGCCAGGCGCGCGCTGCGCGCCGGCCACAGCCACCACAGCACCGCAGGCCACAAAAGCACGCTCGTCACATGATGCGCCACGCCCAGCCCCAGCGCCAGCGCCAACAGCCGCCCGCGCCCTGTCAGCGCGGCCCACCCGATCAGCGCGGCCAGCAGCATGTGCAGCGCATAGACCTCGGTGATGATCGCCTGGCTCCACACCAGCGGCGCGGCCATCCACGCCAGCCCGGCCAGCGCCGCCCAGAGCGGGCGCGCCCACGGCGCGGGCTGGTGCGGCGCGCAATGAGGGTCTCGCAGCAGATAGGCCGCGGTCGCTACGGTCAGCCCTGCGCTGAGACCAGCGCACAGCACGCTGAGCAGCGTGCCCAGCCGCGCCGGTTCCAGCGGCAGCAGGGCGCAGCCCAACCCCAGCCAACCCTGGAGCAGCAGGATATAAAGTGGATAGCCGGAGGGATGAGGAACGCCATTCGTGACGGCAGCAGCCAGCAGATCGCCGCCATCCGCGCCAAAATGCGCCCAGGTCAGCCCAGGCGCAGCCGTGCTGCCATAGAGCAAGAGCGCCGCCGCGCTCACAGTCAAAACAGCGCGGCGGCTCCACCAGGATTCGGCCTGCTCAGACACGGCCTGCTCAGACATAGCCTCGTCAGACATGGCTATTCGACACCGCTAGCACGCATGGCAGCGGCCACCGCCGCTGCCCGAAGAAGCGGTATGGCTCCTCTGGGCAGCCGCCGCCGGCATTATTCAAAGAGAGGGGGGTCCAGCGGCGGCATGCCGATGGTCACGGCGTCGGTCTGATAGGCGGCGTTCGTGCCGCGCACGGCGATCAGATTGTCGATCACGTCGCCGTTGGCGAGGTCGCTGTCCACCTGGAAGGTGATCAGCGCGCTCACGCTCGTCCCCGCCGCGATGGTGGGCCAGCGCGCCACGATCAGCGGGCGGCCTGCCGCCGTGTCGATCCGCTCTACCCTGCCGCCGCCGTCCACGCGCACGTCAAGCAGCGTCAGGGCCGCCGGCAGTTCATCGCTCAACTGGGCGCGGTTGACGGCCGTAGTGTTGGGATTCGACAGCCGGATCTCCAGCGTGCCGGTGATCCCCTGCCAGACAAAGGGCGGGTCCAGCAGAAATTCCACGGTCAAGGGTTCGGGCAGTACCGCGCCGCTCTTGGGTGCGGCGGCGTTTCCGGCGACCGGGGTCGCCGCTGGCGTGGGAGAAGCGCCAAACAGGGGCAGCAGCGTCGCCGCCTGCGCCCGGTCAAAGCTCGGCGTCAGCAGTTGGGCGCTCGCCCAGCCCTGCGCGCCGGTATCGGTGGCGCAGCAGATGTACCACCAGCTTGCATCCTCGTTGCGCGCCGTGACGGTCACCGTATCGCCGGCGCGCAGGCTGCCGACCACCGGGAAGGTCGTGCCCGGTCCCTGGCGCACGTTGAGCGTGGCGACATCCACCGTGGCGCTGTAGGCCGTGACCGCCGCGCCGCCTTCCGGTGCAGGCTGGCCAAAGATATCGCTGTTATCCACCGGCCCGCCGGGGCCTGCCGGCTGCCCGGGGCCGCCATCGCCGCCGCTGTTGCCGCTGTCGCCGTC
>QEUY01000483.1 GCA_003577365.1 Chloroflexota bacterium
TGAGAGTGACATGCTGAATTGGCCCCACCATTGGGCAAAGTGATCGATTGATCTGGCCCCACCTGTGGAGCATCGCGACCCTACCTGTGCGTGGCGCCGCCATAGCCTGGGGAGGGGAGAAGGGAGATGTCACGGGTGGAGCAATTCGCACAGATTCGCCGGGACGCCCGCACGGAAGGGCTGTCCATCCGGCAGTTGGCCCACCGGCATGGGGTCCATCGCCGCACCGTTCGTCAGGCGCTGGCCGCCGCCGTGCCGCCACCCCGCAAGACGCCGGAGCGGGTGGCGCCGCTGCTCGGTCCCTGGAAAGCGCTGATCACCAGCTGGCTCGTGACAGACCAGCAGTCGCCCCGCAAACAGCGCCACACCGCCCGCCGGATCTGGCAACGGCTGTGCGATGAGGAGGGGGCCACCGTCGCCGAACCGACGGTGCGGGCGTTTGTCGCCAAGGTGCGGGCGGAGCTGCGGGACCAGATCGCCGAAGTGATGGTGCCCCAACTGCACCTGCCCGGCGCCGAGGCCGAGTGCGACTTTGGCGAGTGCTTTGTGGACCTCGCCGGCGTGCGTACCAAACTCTATCTGTTCATCCTGCGCCTATCCGCTTCGGGGCGGGCCTTTCACCGGGCGTATGCCACCCAGGCCCAGGAAGCTTTTCTGGACGGGCACGTCGCGGCGCTGGCCCACTTCGGTGGCGTGCCCCAGCGCATCCGCTACGACAATCTCGGCCCGGCGGTGGTCCGAGTCCTGCGGGGCCGCACCCGCGACGAGCACGAGCGGTTTGTCGCCCTGCGCTCCCACTACGGCTTTGACCCGTTCTTCTGCATTCCCGGCCCGGCCGGTGCCCATGAGAAAGGCGGTGTCGAGGGTGAGGTCGGCCGCTTCCGTCGCACCCATCTCGTCCCCGTTCCCCAGGTGCCGTCCCTGGCCGACTTCAATGACCAGCTCGCCCGCATGGACGATGCGGATGATCGGCGCCGCATCACCGGCAAGGCGCAGACCGTCGGCGAGGACTTCGCCCAGGAAGCCGGACAGCTCCAGCCCCTGCCGGCCGAGCCGTTTGACGCCGCCCGGCTGCTCAGTGCCAAGGTGGATCGGAAGGCTCGGGTCTGTGTGCGCCAGAGCTATTACTCGGTCCCGGCGCGGCTGGTCGGCCGGCGGGTGGCCGTCCGCCTGTCCGCCCACCAGGTCGTGGTCGTGGACGGCGGCCGGGAGGTGGCCGCGCACGCGCGGGCGCTGCATCGGGGCAGTGAGGTGCTGGTGCTCGACCACTATCTGGAGGTGCTCGCCCGCAAGCCGGGCGCCCTGCCGGGAGCCAAAGCGCTGGCGCAGGCGCGGGCGGCGGGGACGTTTACCACGACGCACGACGCCTTCTGGGCCCAGGCACGGCGGCAACTGGGGGATAGTGCGGGGACGGGAGCCCTGATCGAGGTGCTGCTGGCGCACCGCTATCTAGATAGTGCGGCGCTGGTCACGGGGATGGACTACGCCTTGCAGGTCGGCTCGGTGGACCCGGCCGTGGTGATCATTGAAGCGCGGCGCGTCACCCGTGGCGCGGGAGCAGTGGTCATTCCGATCGGCACCCTGGCCTGCTACGACCGGCCGCTGCCGACGGTCGCGCACTATGACGCCCTGCTGGCGGTGGCGCGATGACCACCCTCCCGCAGGGCTTGACCGAGGCCGCGGCCCAGGCGGCGATTGCCGTGGCCTGCCGTGAACTGGGGCTGCCGACGATCGCGGCGGAAGCGGCGCGCCTGGCGGACCTGGCGGTGCGCGAGCGCTGGACCCATCGCGCCATGCTGGCCGCCGCGCTGGGCGCCGAGGTGGACGAGCGGGCCAGCCGCCGCGTCACCCGCCGGATCTCCGAAGCCCGGTTCCCCCGCATCAAGCGGCTCTTGGAGTTTGACTGCACGGTGGCGCCGACGGTGAGTCCGACCGTGCTGGCCACCTTGGCAACGGGCAGCTATCTCACCGCCGGCGATCCCGTGGTGCTGCTGGGCGATTCCGGGACGGGCAAGACCCATTTGCTGATCGGATTGGGACTGGCGGCCTGTGAGGCCGGCCGGCGGGTGCGCTACACCACGACCGCGGCGCTGGTGAACGAGCTGGTGGAAGCGGCCGATGAGCGCCGGCTCAGCCGGGTCGTCGGCCACTACGCCCGACTGGATCTGCTGTGTCTGGATGAGTTTGGCTACCTGCATCTGGACCCGCGCGGGGCGGAGCTGCTCTTCCAAGTCTTTACGTCCCGCGAAGAACGGGCCTCCATCGCCGTTGCGTCCAATGCCAGTTTCAGCGAATGGGGCAGCTTCTTCACCGACGCCCGCTTGGTCGCCGCCGTGGTGGACCGGCTCACGTTTCGCGCCCACATCATTGAGACCGGCACCGAGTCCTATCGGTTGCGGCTCACGCGCACCCAGCGCCCCAGCCCCAGTGCCGAGCGCAGCCAGCGGTCGAGCCGGACCGCATCGTCGAAAAGTGGGGCCGGTTCAGCCGATCAACCTGGGGCCAGATCAGATTGACATTCTCACCCGGGACCTGGTCCTGCACGACTGGGTCTCCTATGGCGGCACCCTCACCCATGTGGTGGTGACCCGCCGCATTGCTGCAGCGGTTGCGACGATTGCGGCCGCAGGTATCCCCATCCAGCTGCTCCACGGTGCCCAGGACCGAACGGTACCCGTTGCCATCGTGCGCGACGTTGCCCGCCGCTATCAGCTTCCCCTGACGGTCCTCGCCGGTCAGCCGCATACCCTGCCGCTATCAGCTCCCGATGCTTGTGCCGACCTGTTACACACCCTCGTCGGTGCCAGGCCCCCCGCCCGGAGCGGGAACAGGTGAGTCGCATGGTCACGCACTTTGCAGCACTGGGGCACCGGCGGCTGCTCGTCATTGCCTGTCTGGTCCTCGCGACCAGCTGTAGCAAGGCGGCAGACACAGCCATGGACCGTTTGCCGTCTATGGATGCCCAGGCGCCTGGAGTAGTGCATGTCCACGGGTTGGGCATTAACCCCAAAGACGGTGCCCTGTTCGCCGCAACACACACGGGGTTGTTCCGGATTGCGGAGGGCAAGGCGGTACGCGTAAGTAACCGCTACCCGGACCTGATGGGGTTTACGGTTGTGGGACCAGACCACTTTCTCGCCAGCGGCCATCCCGACCTGCGCGACTACCGGGCGGGCACGTTGCCACCACTATTGGGTCTCATCGAGAGTACCGACGGCGGCCAGACGTGGCGGCCAGTGTCGTTGTTGGGCCAGGCAGACTTTCATGTCTTGCAGGTCGCCCATGGTTTCATCTATGGCTACGACAGCACAAGCAGCAGGCTGATGGTCAGCCTGACCGGTGCAAGCTGGGAGCAGCGCGCCACAGTGGCCTTGCGCGACGTTGTCGTCCATCCAGCACAGGCCGAATTAGTTTTCGGGCTAACGGAGCAGGGATTACGCCGCAGTCAGGACGGTGGCCGCACATGGCAGCCGGCTGCAGCCCCGCCGCTCCTCCTGCTGGCTTGGCCGCAGCCTGAGCAGCTCTGGGGTTTGGCTGCCGATGGGGTGGTGTTTCGCAGCGCGGATGCGGGCGAGACATGGCAGCGTCACGGACAGCTCCCCGGTACTCCGGCCGCACTGCTGGTGGCTGGTTCACCGCTGTACGCGGCGATTCACCAGGGCGGCATTTATCAGTCACGGGACGATGGCGTCAGCTGGCAGCTGCTCTACCGCGACCCAAGCTAACCCAGGTTCAATGCGCACAGCTCAGGGAATCAGCATCCGGCCATTCGGGGCCCACTCCGTTATCCCTCTCCCAAATCCATCGCAAGCATCTGCTGAAGCGTTGCGAGTTGGCCGGGCCGACCATGTATCGAGAGAATTGCCTCGGGGGGCGGGCTGAGCTCAAAGCGCATCGTCGGGCAGCACAGCTGCTCTGCCGCAGCGAGTTGTTCGACCGACCCGCGCTGCTGCGGGTCGAACACGACCCGCAGCGCATTATCGTCACGGCCAACGTCCCGAATCGCGTGCTGCAGGTCGATGAAGCTCGGGGCGCCGCGTGGCCGCTGCTCGTATTCGCAGACGAGCACATCGTCCGCGTTC
>QEUY01000484.1 GCA_003577365.1 Chloroflexota bacterium
TCGATCTTGCTCTGGCGGTCGCCGTCTTGGCCGCGCCGCGCCTCGACGCGCTGCTCGGCGGCGCGCTGTCTGGCGGCAGCGTCGGCCTCCTGCCGCGCCGCCACAAACTCGGCATAAGGGCCGGGGAAGACGTGCAGCCGCCCCTCACGCAATTCCCAGACCTGCGTCGCCAGCCGGTCGACCAGATAGCGGTCGTGCGAGACCAGCAGGATCGTGCCGTCAAACTGCTCCAGCACCTCTTGCAGCACTTCTTGCGCCGGGATATCGAGATGGTTGGTCGGCTCGTCTAAGAGCAGGAAGTTGGCCCCTTCCAGCGCCAGGATTGCCAGCGCCAGCCGGCCGCGCTCGCCGCCGCTGAGCAGCCGCACCGGTTTATAGACATCCTCGCCGCGGAACAGATACTGCGCCAGGTAGTTGCGCGCCGGCCCCAAGAGCATATGTTTGTGGCTGAGCAGCTCATCCAACACCGTGTTATCAGGGTTGAGCTTTTCATGCGCCTGGGCAAAGTAGCCGACCTTGAGGCTGGCCCCAAAGCGGATTGTGCCCGACAGCGGTTCTAACTGGCCCATCAGCGTGCGCAAGAAGGTCGTTTTGCCGGTGCCGTTGGGGCCGATCAGCGCGGCGCACTCCTGCCGTTCCAACTGGATCGGGTCGGCCACAAAGAGCGGCATCTCGGGAAAGCCGATCTCAAGCGCGCTGGTGCGCAGCACCAAGTTGCCGCTGCGCAGGGTGGTCTTGAGCCGGAAGTTGAGCTTGGGCGGGCGGCGGATCGGGCTGTGCAGCCCCTTGATCGCCTGCTCGACGTCCATCACCCCCCACTTGCTCTCGGAGATGTCCACCTCTTCCATCACCTGGCCCCACTGCTTGTCGAGCAGGGTCTGCAAGCCCCCGGCCTGCACCACGCGCACCTCGCGGATCAGCCGGCGCAGCCGGCCCTTCGCCATGTTGGTGGTAGCGTCGCGCGCGATGTTGCGCTTGACGTAGTCCAGTTCCTTGAGAAAACGCTCTTTGATCGCCTCGAACTCGACCTCGCGGCGCTCCCAACGTTCCTGGCGCTGCTGTACATAGGCACTGTAGTTGCCGCGGTACAGCTCGATCCCGCTGCGGCTCATCTCCCAGATGCGGTCGACCACCTTATCGAGGAAATAGCGGTCATGGCTGACGACGAGCAGCGCGCCGTCCCAGAGGCGCAGCGTGCCTTCCAGCCATTCGATCGCTTCCACGTCGAGATGGTTGGTCGGCTCGTCCAGGATCAAGAGGTCGGGGCGTTCCAGCAGCAGGCGCGCCAAGAGGGCGCGGGTCTTCTGCCCGCCGCTCAACTGGCCGAGCGGGGTATCCCAGTCTTCCTTGCCAAAGCCCAGCCCATGCAGCACCTGGCCGATGCGCAGTTCATAGTCATAGCCGCCCGCCAGTTCAAAGGCCTGCTGTGCGGCGCTGTATTCGTCGAGCACGTCGCCCACCTCGCCCGCGGCCATGCGCAGCTCCAGATTATGCAGCGCGGCTTCCTGCGCTTTGATGTCGCCAAAGACCGTGAGCATCTCGGCGTAGACGGTGTTGGAACGCCCGGCAAAGGCCTCCATTGCCTCCTGGCGCAGATAGCCCAGCCGCGTGCCCTGGGCACGAGTGATGGAACCACTGCTGGGCAGTTCCAAGCCGGCCAAGATACGCAGCAGCGTGGTCTTGCCGATGCCGTTTGGCCCCACCAGCCCGATCTTGGCGTCGTTGGGGATGGCGGCGGTGATACCGCTAAAGACGTCGAAATCGCCAAAGGATTGGCCGACGTTGTTTAACGTCAGGATGGACATAAGTCGCTCCACAAAGACAAGGCCGAAACACCAGACCCATTGTACCGCCGAAGCGAGCCGGTCGCCAAACCCCAGGCAAAAGTCTAGTGTCTGGTCATGTTGGCGAGGGTGGGCGGCCTAGGCTACAATAGAGGGCATTGCGCTGCCAACATGGCGTGCAGCCCAATGCCGATCCCTGCCACCCGGCGACGAGCGCGCCTTGTCGATAAAGCGCCGGTCGATGAAGCCGATGAACCTACGCCGTCTGACCTTGTGGTTGCTGCTGTTGAGCCTGTGGGCGCTGCCCCACCCCCTGCGCGCCCAAGAGATTTCCTCGCCCACGCATACCGTGGCGGCGGGGGAAAGCTTGAGCGAGATCGCGCAGCACTATGGGCTGACGCAGGCCGAGTTGATGGCGCTCAACAACATTACAGACCCCGATGCGATCTACATCGGCCAGATTTTGGTGCTGCCCGCGCCGGAGCCTGCCGCCACACCGCCCGCCGTCGAGGTCGACCCGGCCTACGCCGCAACCGAGCCGGACGCGGCCACCACCCATACCGTCGAAGCGGGCGACACGCTCTCGACCATCGCCCAACGCTATGGCCTGAGCGAGGCCGAACTGATGGCGCTCAACGGCATCGTCGACCCCGACACGATTGGCATCGGCCAGAAGCTGCGCCTGACGCCTGCGCCCGCCACCGGCGCAGCCCAGGCCGCGCCCGCCGCGCCCCAGGGCAGCGGGAACCCGGTCGCCTCGCTCAACCAGGTCTACACGGTGCAGACCGGCGATACCCTGGAACAGATCGCGCTGCGTTTTGGGGTGGACGTCAACAGCCTGCGCCTCCTCAACCGCGTCGAGAGCAGCGCCGGCCTGGCCGCGGGCGATAGGCTGCTGCTGCCTGCCACACGCCAAGAGCTGGCCCCGCCGCAGCCTGCGCCTGCCGGCCCCGGCACAGACGGCCCCGCCGCGGGCTATACTGTGGAGGCGGGCGACAGCCTGGGCGTGATCGCCCAAGCACACGGGCTGACGCTGGCCGAGTTGATGGAGGCCAACCAGATCGCCAACCCCGACGCCATCTATGTGGGGCAGCGGCTGGCGCTGCCCACGCCAACGGTCGAGACGCCGGAGACGCAGACCGCAGAAGAGCCGCTGCCCCACCAGATCGGCCCGCCGCGCGCCGGCTTCTTCTATTACACGGTGAAAGCAGGCGACACGCTTTCGGAACTGGCGCGCGACTTCGACAGCACGGTCTTGGCGCTGCTCGAATACAACGACCTGCCCGACGAGCAGACGGTCTTCCGCGGGCTGGAGCTGAAGATCCCCTACGGCCCACCGCCGCTGCCCGACGCCGCGCCGCCCGTTCCCCGCTCCGGCACGCGCTTTGTCGTCAGCCTGAGCCGCCAACAGTGCTGGGTGATCCAGGGCGAGCAGTTGCGCTATGCCTGGACATGCAGCACCGGCTATGGCGAATGGATCACGCGCACGGGCACGTTTGCCGTGCAGACCAAACAGGAGATGGCGAAAAGCACCGCCTATCAACTGGACATGCCCTATTGGCTGGGCATCTACGATGTGGGGGCCTATGAAAACGGCATCCATGGGCTGCCCATCCTCTGGAAAACAGGCGAGAAGATCTGGTCGACGCAGATCGGCCAGCCGGCCACCTTTGGCTGCGCCATGCTCGACGACGACGACGCGGCCACGCTCTTTGACCTCGCCTATTTGGGGATGCCCGTCCACATTGTGCCGTGAAAGATCAGTTACGAAGAGCACACCCTTGACCCAGACCCAACCATGAGCCTGCTTGATTCGCACGTGCCGCCATCCACGGACCTTGCCCCCCTGGCCGCGGGCAAGCTGCCCGCGCCGCTGCTGGCGGAGCTATTAGCCGGGCTGCCCACACACGACCCGCAGTTGATCCTTGGCCCCGGCGTGGGCGAGGATGCAGCGGTGATCGACTTTGCGCCGGGCAGCGCCCATCTGCTGGTCGCCAAGAGCGACCCGATCACCTTTGCCACCGACGCCATCGGCTATTACGCGGTCAACGTCTGCGCCAATGACCTGGCGGTGACGGGCGCGACCCCGCGCTTTTATCTGCCCACGCTGCTGCTGCCCGCCGGCGCCGCCGGTGTGGGGCAAGCGCGCGCTATCTTTGACCAGATCGGCGCGGCCTGTCTTCGGTTGGGCATTGTGGTGGCGGGCGGGCACAGCGAGGTGACGCACACCGTCACGCAGCCGGTGGTGGCCGGGACGATG
This sequence comes from Chloroflexota bacterium, assembly GCA_003577365.1. GTDB lineage: Bacteria > Chloroflexota > Anaerolineae > Caldilineales > Caldilineaceae > QEUY01. Next base: position 4,045 of record QEUY01000484.1, read on the forward strand.
TTGGGCCAGGTGCGCCGCGGCCAGGAGATCTCCAGCCACCGAGCTGGCGCGCGCCGCCAACTTCCTGCACGACCCCGGCATCAGCGTGCTGGTTCCGGCGCTGCTGGCCGCGGCCCTGGGCGTCACGGCCATGCATGACCCGACCGAAGGGGGCGTCGCCACCGGGCTGCTGGAGTTGGCCTTGGCCGCACAGGTGGGGCTGGAGATCGATCTCGCCGCCATCGCGATTGCGCCGCTGGCGGCGCGGCTGTGCGCCGAGTTCGGTCTGGACCCGCTGGGGACCATCGCCTCCGGCGCACTGCTGGCGACCTGCCCGCCCGACCGGGCCGAGGCGATCCTGGCCGGCTGGCAGGCACAGGGCTGGCCGGGGCGTGTGATTGGCCGCGCCACGGGCCGCGGCGCGGCGCTGGTCGCTCGCCGCGGCGCGCACGCGCTCCCATTTCCGGCCTTTGCCGCCGACGAGATCACGAAACTATGGGCCTGACCAAGCATACGCCGAAGCCGACGCCTGAACCAAGGGCAGCGGCGATCCACATCCACCGCATCACGGACCTGGAAGGCTGCCGCCACTTTCAGATGCTCGACCGGCTGGTCTGGGGCAGTGAACCGCTCGACCTAGTGCCCAACCACATCACCGTGACGGTGGTCAAAAACGGCGGGCTGCTGCTGGGCGCGTTTGCGGCGGATGGCCCCACAGAAACCGGCGGGATGGTGGGCGCGGCCTTTGGCTGGTTGGGGACAGGGGTGGACCCGGCGCAGCCCGGCCAGGGGCCACGGATCAAATTTTGCAGCCATATGGCGGGGGTGCTGCCCGCCTGGCAGGGGCTGCATATCGGGCTGCGGCTCAAACTGGCGCAGCGCCGCGAGGTGCTGGCCCAAGGCTTGACCGACTGGATGACCTGGACCTATGACCCGCTCTATCGGCGCAACGGCGTCTTTAACATCCACCGCCTGGGCGCGACCTGCTCCACCTATGTGCGCAATATGTACGGTGAGTTGCAGGACGTGCTCAACGGCGGCGTGCCGAGCGACCGCTGCGAGGTGGATTGGCGGCTCACCAGCCCGCACGTGCTGCACGAGTTAGAGCCGCGCCGCCCAACGCAAGCCTGGGATGGCGCGATGCTGCAGCTATTGCCTGCCACGCTCGACGATCGGGCGTTTGCCGTGCCGGGCGACCCCGCGCCGGCGTTCGACGGCCGCGGCCTGGCCGTGCCGATCCCCGACGACATCGCCGCCATCCGCCGTGCCGACCCGGACCTGGCGCGCGCCTGGCGGCTCTATCTGCGCGCCGTGCTGGAGACGGCTTTCGCCACGGGGTACACGATGGTAGACTGCGTGCATCTGGGCGCACACGGGTGGCGCTACATCCTCGTGCGCGAATACTAACGAAAAATATCACCGCAAAGTCGCAGAGTACGCAAAGAAGAGAAAAGTAGGAAATAGCAGATGGCGCTTTGCGCCCACTTCATGAGAGAAAATAGCGTCATGAGCGCGCCCTTTTATGAGAGGTATACAACACTCTCTGCTCTCACTATTTTCTCTCTCCTCTTTTCTATTTGCTCTCTGCTCTGGCCTTTGCGGTTACAATCCCGCCGTCGCCGTGGACGTATCCACACCGTGCCGGGCCAGCCACGGCCCCAGCCCGGCCCAGGTCGCTTCGAGCGCGGCGGCCACGCCATCCGGGTCGCGCAGGTCTCCGGCCATCACCAAACGG
>QEUY01000485.1 GCA_003577365.1 Chloroflexota bacterium
TTGCCGTTGCCCTGGGCGTCGACGGCGGGGCCTTCCAGCGCCTGCACCCATTCGATGCCCGTCCCCTGCACCATCAGCATCAGTTCAATGCTGTGGATGGCATAGAAGATCACGCCGCCATAGGGGTTGCGGCGGCTGGCCGGGCCGGTATAGACGCCGGCGCGCACACCGCCCAGCGTCTGCGACTGCGCCAGAAAAGCCTGGGTGTCGGCGCTAAAGCGCACCGTGGAAAAGGAAGTGAAGGGCGTGCCGTGCTGCTCGGCCAGCGCCACGATAGCGCGGGCCTCGGCGGGTTCGGTCGCCAGCGGCTTGTCGACAAAGACCGGAATCTTGGCCTCCAGATAGGGGCGCACCAGGCCCAGATGTTTGCCGCCGTGGCGTGTGATGCAAAAGACGGCGTCGACCTGGCCCATCAGGTCGCCAGGCGCGTCGACAATCGTGTCGATGCGGCCATGCGCCGCGGCCTGGCGGGTGCGCTCCGGGTCTTCGCCCCAGATGGCGACCACGCGGGCATCGGCGCCAGCAAGGTAGTTGGGGTGGTCGGGGACATTGAGCAGTTCGGAAAAACGCTCGGCATGGCTGCTGTCGCTGCCAAGCAGGCCGATTTTGAACATGGGGTCTCCTTCGTCCGTAGTTTAGATGGATTCCGGCAGGTCCAGCCGGTAGAGTTCGGTCAGATGGGCGAAATAGATCGCGCCGCCGGGCGCGGTGGCCGCGGCCTGCACCGGCCCCGGCAGGTCGCCGAGCCGCGTGCTTGTGCCTTGGCGCGGGTCGATCCGCCACAGATGCGTGTCACAGAAGGCCAGCGCGCTCCCGTCCGCTAGGGCCAACAGCGTCTGGCACGGCGCAGCGCAGGCGACCGTGGCTTCCCAAGCCATGCGACCAGGGTCAAAGACCTGGATCGTCTGATCCACCGTCCGGTCCACGAAGACCAGCACGCGCCCGTCCACGGCGGCCACCCGGCCCAGGCTGCTGCCAAGTGGAAATGGCTGCTGCCAGATCAGGCCCTGCGCCGGCTCCCAGACGACAAAGTGAAACGGTTCGCTTTTGGCGGGCAGGCCGTTGCCCGCGCCGCCGGTGGTGAAATAGAGATAGCGCTCGTCGGCGGCCAGGCTCATCAAGGCCTGACCGGGTATGGGGTCTTCCCAGACGGTGACCGCGCCCGTTTCCACGTCGACGCGCGAGAGGCCGCCGCCATAGACGCCGTAGCGCGCCATCCAGCCCGTCCAGAACGCGCCGTCCGGCCCGATCACGCTGCGCGCTTCGGGGCGGATCAGCGCCGGGCCGGCCGGCTGCAGCGTGCGCGGGTTGGCGTTGTCAACCTGGTTCCACGGCTGGGCAGGGTCATAGACGACGTGGTCGCCGCCCACATAGGCCGAGAGAAAGAGCCGGTCCGCCGCAAAGGCCATGCCATAGACCTCGCCGCCCTGGTCGCAGACAACGCCGGAATTCCAGAACTCGCCCGTCTGGGGGTCACAGGAAAAGATCGTCTGCCCAAAGCCGCACGCGCCCCAGACTGTGCCGCCGGGCGCGACGGTGATGGTGTGGATGCGCGTCGGCGGTTTTGGGGTGGGGATGGAATGCAGCGGCGGGCGTGACTCCGGGCCATCAGCCGCCGGGTCGAGGATATAGTAGTCTTGACCGCGCACGGCGAAGATGCGCCCATCTTGCAGCGCCAGCATATGACGGCTGCCGCTGTAGGGCAGCGCCGGTTCGACGGGCAGCCGTTCGGGTGCGGCGGCGATGGGCTGGAGCGTGGCCGCGCCATAGAAGTCAAGTTCGCCGTCCGTCTCGGTGCAGATCAGTTCCGCGGTCACCGCCTTGACCTTGGCCCCCGGCCTGCCAAACGGCTGCGCCGTCTGGGTGCGCATGTCCCACAGCGTGAGGTGGTGCGCCGCCGACCAGCATTCGACCAGGATGGCGTCGCCCACGGCGTAGACATGGCGGCTGTAGAGGTTGTCGGGGTTATCCGACATGCGCCCGACGTTGTCCAGCCGGTGGGCCGCGGGGTCATAGCGCAGCAGCACACAGCCGGGGTAGGTCCCGCCGTAGACCAGCCCATCGCGGCCGCGGCAGAGATTCCAGATATAGCTCTCGCCGGGGTCAGCCAGCGGTTCAGCCCAGGTGCGGGTGCGCAGGTCCAGCCGGTGCAGATAGCCGGCGCGCGGGCAGGTCCCCACCAGCAACGTCTCATCGTCGAGGTTGAGCAGCGCCCAGGCGCCCTCATCGCCGGGCAAGGGGATCGACTCGCCGTCGCCGGTCTGCGGGTCGATCAGGATCAGGTTGCCGGTCGCGCCGGCGGCGAAGTTGGAAAGCACCACCTTTTCGCGGTTGTCGCGCGGATCGATCAACGTGGTGCTGCCCAGGATGTTGAAGTTGCGGCACGGCTGGCCGACCCGGTGAACGCTCATGCGGTTTCCTTCAGGCGTATGACCAATTCGTCGGCCTCAAAGACAAAGCCAAAGGCCAGGGCGATGCGCCACAGCGCCTCTTCCTTGTGCGCTTCGCCGCGCGCCGACTCGCGATTTTCGACCGCGGTCACGGCCTGGCGCAAGACCGAACACATCACCCCGCGGCGGTTCATATCGACCATGCCGCCGGGCGACATCAGCAGACACCAGTTGACAGCAAACCCGGCATAGATCAGGTGATTGATGCCGCTGCCGGCGCAGAGCGCGGCCAGTTGATGTGCGTTTTCGGCGACGCCTTCGTCGCCCTGCGGCCGCGCCGCCTCGGCAAAATCGAGACCGCCAAAACCGCGCCCCACGTCCGCCTCGTTATGCTCGCCCACAAAGACGGCGCGGCGGCGGAAGGCGCGCAGCGCGTCGAGTGTAGGGTCAGATGGGAGCCGAGGCAGCTCAGGCTCCGGCCCGGCCAACGCCACGGCGCGCTGATAGCCGGGCAGGTGGCTGTAATAGTCGCCGCCGCCCACCACATGCAGCAGCGTCAGCCCGGCGGCGCGCACAGCCGCCAGCAACGGCGGGAAGACATTGCACAGGATGGCATTGGAGCGGGGGATGTACTCCACGGCGCGATACCAGCCCGGAACCAACTCCTGGCGGCCATGGTTCCAGGCGTGCATGACCACCAGCGCGGTATGTTCCAGATCGAGCGTGAGCGGCGTCTGCTGCCAGCCGCCGTAGCCCTCGCCTGGGATGGAGCGCGTGTAGTCGGCGTCGAACTGTTGATAGTAGCTGGCGGTCAGGGTGATCGGTCGCATCGTGTGCGTCTCTACGTCAGGGCTGGATCATCTCGACGGTCAACGACACCGGCTCGGCGGCCAGCGGCACACTGAGCACGGCGGCGGCTTCGTCCAGCGGGCCTTCGCCTTGGGCCGCATAGGGATTAAAGGGCGAGATAGGCCAGGTCAAGCGGCTGCCGGGCGGCAGTTGCACGCGCCATGCGCCGTGGGCCAGCCACCCGTCGGCCGCGGCGGCCTCGATCGCGACCGGCGTCCCATCGGTGGCAAACTCGGTTCCCGCGGCGCTGCGCAGCGGCGTGCCGGGGCGCAGCTTGAACTGCACCTGGCCCACCGCCGGAAGATCGCCGGGGCCTTGCATCTCCAAGCGCAACCGCCGCGGCCCTTCGACTGCGACCCGCAGCCGGCAGGCGGAGTCGCCATAGTGCAGCGTCACCTGGTCTTGGCCGTCTTGCGTCTGCAACTGGGCCGCAGTCGGGAGGTAGCGGCGGTCTTCATCCGCGCCGGCTGTGTCCGCGCCAACAACAAACGTGCTGAAGGCGGGCTGATCCTTGGCGTTGCCGCCGCCCGCGATCAGGCCAGTGGCCTCATGCCAAATGCTCAGATAGCTCTGCCGGTCCTGACCCCAGCGGCTTTCCACCGGCGGGGTGACGACGCCGCTCAGACAGGTGAACCAGCCATCCTGGCGGCGCAGCAGCGCATGGTCAGGGTCGTGGATCAAATAGGCCGGCTCATCTTGCGGGATGGGCGCTTCGGGACCCTCGCCGCAGTATTGAAACAGCGGCGTGAGCCGCGGGCTGAGGCCATACTCGCCGCCCGCCAGCTTGGGGCCGTCCGGCGTCTGGTTATAGGTCAGATGGGGCAGCGGGTGCGCCGCGCG
>QEUY01000486.1 GCA_003577365.1 Chloroflexota bacterium
AGCTTCAGAGAAGAGCCGCGCTAGGTAGGCTGTTTGTAGGGGGCCGCCCCCGGTGGCGACCCGTCTGCCACGCCTGCGGACAGGCACGGGGGCCTGTCCCTACAATTTGTGAGACGCAGCCATCACCGGGCGTTGTTCTTTAGCCAGGGGATTGATCCCCGGCGGGGCCACCGCTGCGTTGTTAGCTGCGCAGCACAATGGCGTTCTGGGCCGGGTCGCGCACCAGCACCCCGCGTGCGTGCGCTTCGGTCGCGATCCCCTGCGCCTCCAGATTGGCGAGCAGCGCGGCCAGCGACGCCTCGTCGGGCAAGCGCAGCTCATACCACAGCAGCCGGGCCGCATCCTCGGGCGGCGGCGGCGCGCCGACCCCCGCCCACACGTTGACGCCGACGTGGTGATGATAGCCGCCCGCCGACAGGAAACTGGCCTGCCCTGGAAAACGCTGCATCAAGTCCATGCCCAAGGCCCCGGTATAGAAGGCCTCCGCCGCGGCTATCTGCGCCACATGCAGATGAATATGGCCGATAAAGGTCCCCGCCGCCATCCCGTGCCATGCGCCGTTCTCCGCCGCGGCCAGGATGCCCTCGGCGTCCAGCGGGTCAAGCGTCATGCCCAGCTTGCCCTGCACAAAGGGCCACTCGGCGCGCGGGCGGTCACGATAGATCTCAATGCCATGCCCATCGGGGTCGGAGAGATAGAGCGCCTCGCTCACGCCGTGGTCGCTGGCCCCGTCCAGCGGCGTGCGTGTCTCGATCAGATGGCGCAGCGTCTCGCCCAGCGCGGGGCGCGAGGGGGTCAGCAGCGCAAAATGATACAGGCCGGCGTTACGCCGCGGGGCCGGCTTGGCCCCCGGCTGTTCTTGCAGCCGCAGCAGTTCGAGTGCTCCGACGCCCAGGCTCGCCGTGTGACCCTCCTGCCCCAATACCTCCAGACCAATGCGCTGGGTGTAATAGTCCAGCGAACGGCGCAAATCCGCCACCACCAGCGCCACGACGCCGATCCGCGCGCCGGGATGAAGACGAAACGACATAGACGGCCTCTCCTTCTCTCTCTTCTTTCTCTCTCTTCTTTGTGCCCTCTGCGTTCTTTGCGGTTTAGCTTCCTTGAGCGGTCTGCTCGGCCCGCGCTTTAACAACCTGCTCAACGTGCCGAGCAGCGTGCTCGACAGCTCTTGGAAGAGCACCTCGGCCCCCAGCCCATAGAGCAGGACGGCCAGCCTCGCCGGCAAAACCGGATGCACCCGGCCCAGCCTCCCCGCCATTGCAGACCTGTTCCTGATGTCAAAAAGCTCTACGCCGGCTGCACGTAGCGTTGGCGCACGTTGGGAAAGAGATACTCATCAAATGCCCGGTTGACATCGTACTGCGGCGACCAGCCCCAGTCCATGCGCGCCGCGCTGTCGTCGATGTCGGCGGGCCAGCTATCCACAATTGCCTCGCGTTTAAGGTCGGGCACAAACCGGATCGCGGCGTCGGGAAAGACCGCCATCACGCGGTCACGGATCTGCGCCGCCGACAGGCTGAACGCCCCGACATTGTAGACCTGCCGCGTCAGCTTCTCGCGCGGGGCGCGCGCCAGGTCCAACAGGGCAGCCACGGCGTCGGGCATCGCCATAAAGGGGATGCGCGCCTCCTCGCGCACAAAGCAGGCGTAGGCTTCGCCGCGCGCTGCGGCATGGATCATCTCCGGGCCATAGTCGCTGGTCCCGCCTGAAGGCAGGGTGAAGGCGCTGAGCAGCCCCGGAAAGCGCACGCAGCGGAAGTCAATCGTTACCGGCTGCTGTGCGGCCAGTTGGCGATAATGGCGGCTGTAATAACAGCCCAACATCTCGCAATAGAGTTTGTTACAGCCATACATGGTGCGCGGCTGATTCCATTCGAACTCGCGCACGCGCGCAAAGAGCTGTTTGCTCTCGCGGTCGGGCATGCCGTAGACCGCAATTGAGCTGGGGAACATAAACTGAATCGACTGGTTGCGCCACTGGCTCTGCTCCGCCGCCAGCTTGAGCAGCCCCAGCGTGCCTTCGACGTTGACCTCATGCGCCATTTCGGGCGTGATCTCGCTGCGTGTCGAAAGCAGCGCGGCCAGATGAAAGATCACATCGATCTCATATTCGCTCACCAGGCGCGTCAGCAGATGCGTATCCAGCAGGTTGCCCACCACATGCGTGGTCAGCCGCGCCAGATCGGCGGGCAGCTCATGCAGATCCAGCGTCAACAGCACATTGTTGCCGTCCTCCGCCAAACGGCGGATCAAGGCATGGCCCACCTCGCCGGATGCGCCGGTGATCAAAATCGCTCGTTTGCGCATGGCGTTCAGTCGAGCACCTCCAATGCGCGGCCCACCTTCTCAAAGATCGCCAGCGCTTCGTCCAAGTCTTGGCGGCTGTGCGCTGCGCTGTTCATCACGCGGATGCGCGCCTTGCCCATCGGCACGGTCGGATAGCCGATCGCCATGGCGAAGACCCCTTCGGCAAAAAGACGGCGGCTGAACTCCTGCGCCAGCGGCGCTTCGCCCAGCATCAGCGGCAGGATCGGCGTCACGCTGGCGCCGGTGTCAAAGCCCAGCGCCTGCATTCCCTGGCGCATGTAGTTGGCGTTGTCCCACAGCCGCGCCACCAACTCATCTGATTCGGAGAGGATGGCGACCGCCTCAATACACGCCGCCACATCCGGTGCGGTCATGGCGCTGGAAAAGAGAAAAGGCCGCCCGCGCTGGCGCAGCCAGCGCACAATCGTTTCCTGGCCCGCGACCAGCCCGCCGACCACGCCAAACGCCTTGCTCAACGTGCCCACTTCGACATGCACGCGGCCATGCAGCCCAAAATGATCGACGATACCGCGGCCTCCCTGGCCCAACACCCCTTCGCCGTGGGCGTCGTCTACCATTAAGATCAGCCCATGCGCCTCGGCCACCGCACAGATCGCATCCAATGGGGCCACATCACCGTCCATACTAAAGACACCATCGGTCACGACCAGCCCGCGGCGTATTGCGCCGGCCCCGGCGATCTTGGCTTCCAGGTCGGCCACATCACAATGGGCATAGCGCACCACCTGGGCGCGGCTCAACCGGCAGGCGTCGATGATGCTGGCGTGGTTCAACTCGTCGGAAAAGATCAGATCGCCCGGCCCCACCAGCGCCGGGATGGTCGCCAGATTGGCGGTGAAGCCGCTCTGAAAGGTGATGCACGCTTCGGCGTGTTTGAACTCGGCCAGCCGCCGCTCCAGCTCGACATGCAGCGTCGTCGTGCCTGCAATCGTGCGCACCGCGCCTGGCCCCACGCCATAGGCGTCGATGGCCTCTTTGGCGGCCTGGCGAATGCGCGGGTGGTTGGCAAGACCTAGATAGTTGTTGGCACAAAAGTTGAGCAGTTGGCGGCCCTCGATGGTGACGCGCGCCCCCATCGGCGATTCGATCGTGCGGATGCGCGCCAGCAGCCCGGCGCTGTCCAACTGCTGGAGTTCGTCTTCAATCCAGCTCAGTGGATTGGTCGTCATAGATCAGTCCTTCCTGGGGATCGCCTGCCCAGCCGGCGGGCAAACGCTCGGCGGATGCTACAGACGGATGGTACAACGCCGCAGACAAACGGTCAAAACCCTTGGGCTGGCCCGCATCGGGCTGCGCCGATCGTGCGGTCGCCAACTGGCATCTTCACCTGCGCGCCGCCAGTTCAAGAATTTTTGCCTGTGGTGATATAATAAGCGCCAAAACAGACAGGGGCCTGCATGAACCAGCTATTGACAATCGGACAGACTGTGCGGAGCAAAGGCTCCGGTTTGGCGCTGTCGGTGGAGCAGTTCTTGGGCGGCGGCGGCCAGGGCGAAGTCTACCGCGTGACGTTGCAAGACCAGCCGCTGGCACTGAAATGGTTCTTCCCCCACTATCTGCGCCAGGACAACCGCCTGCGCGAGCGTCTGGAACGTGCCATCCAGACCGGCGCGCCCAGCGACCGCTTTCTCTGGCCCATGGAGCTTGTCAACGCGCCCGGCACGGCGGGCATCGGCTATCTGATGGCGCTGCGCGAACCGCGCTTCAAAGGCATGGCCGATCTGGTCACGCGCCGCGTCGAGCCGTC
>QEUY01000487.1 GCA_003577365.1 Chloroflexota bacterium
GGCAGATGGGCGTGGGCGCGCGTCTGCCAACTGAGCAGAAAGAGCAGCCCGATCAGCAACGCCGGCCCGGCAATGGGCAGCACCCCCACCAGGTTCGCCGCCAGCGGAAACGGCCCCCACATCGTCGCCAGATACCAGACCGCAAACCCGCCAAAGATCAACACCCCCACCCAATCCCAGCGCCAGGCCAGCGCCAGCCCGATCAGCAGCAGCCAAACAGGGAGCAGGTGAATGACAAACGCCAGCAGCGTTCCCCAGAAACCATACCCCTGACCAAAGACATCTAGGGCAAAGAGGCTGAGAAAGAGCGCAAAGAGCAGCCCCAAGACCCTGGGCGTCCAGAAGATCGCGCGTTGGAGTGCCATTGCTCCCCTCCAAGATCATACACGGCAGCACACGGTTGAAACTACACGGCTATCTCAGGATGATCCGGACACAGGGGAGACACAACCGCCATGTGGCTAGGCGCGGGCCTGGTCAAGTGGGGAGTTTGCGCGCCAATCGGCCTTGCCAATTGACAGAGGCCAAGCTCCCATGAGGAAACCTGGCCTCTGTTCATAACGCTCAGCGCGCCTAGAAGATGCCGAGTTCTTCCTTGGCCTCGTCGGACATCATGTCCGGGTTCCAGAAGGGGGACCAGGTGAGATGGATATTCACCTCTTCCAGGTCGGGGAAAGCGGCATGGGTTTCGCGCTGCACCGAACTGATGATCTCCGGCCCCGCAGGACAGCCGGGGCTGGTCAGCGTCATCGTGATCTCGGCGGTGCTCTCTGGAGTCACGTCGATATTGTAGATCAGCCCCAGATCGACGATATTCATCATCAGCTCCGGGTCTTGCACACGGGCGCGGATCAGCTCGCGGACCTCGTCTGTGGTCGGAATAGCCATGCGGTTCACTCCTTGATAGATGAATGCCCAAAGACTCTGCGGCGGGCGCGCAGCCGTCGTCGAGAAATCTTCATGTAACAGAATACAGGCCGGTACCGGCTTGGCGCTAGACCGGCGACTCCATCAAAACGTCTTGGCCTTCGACGCGCACAGCATAGCTGTTGGTCGGTTCGAAGGCAGGCAGACACAAGGCCGCGCCGGTGCGAATGTCAAAGCGCGCGCCGTGGCGCGGGCATTCGACTTCATGCCCATTGACGATCGTACCCTCCCCCAGCGGCCCGCCATCGTGCGTGCAGATATTTTCGATGGCATAGATTTCGCCGTCGAGATTGAACAGCGCGATCTCGAACCCTTCTACCTCGATCAGCTTGCGGGCGTTGAGCGGGATCTCGTCGAGGGTGGCTACTTTGATAAACTCGCTCATGATCTCCAAATTTCTGCTGTTTGGTGTGCGGTTATTCGGGCCACTCGTCCAGCCCCCACACGCCGGCCTTGAGCACCTTCAGGGGCAACAGCGCGCATTTGAGCCGCACGGGGCCGATCTCGATGCCCAACATCTCTAGGACGTACTCTTTGTCCCAGGTTTTCAGCTCGTCCAGCGTCCTGCCGATCACCTCCTCCATCAACATGCTGGCGGTTGCCTGGCTGATGGCACAGCCGCGGCCGTCAAACGCGGCGTCGACCACCTTGCCGTCTTCGACCTTCAGATCAATCGCGATCTCATCCCCACAAAAAGGATTTGAGTCGTGATAGTGGATGTCGGCCGCGTCAAGCGTCCCCTTATGGCGGGGATGGCGATAGTGGTCGAGAATCGCCTCGCGATAAAGTGCATCCATGGTTTGAATCCTCAGAATACTCACCCGCTTATAACGCGAAGATATCCGCTGCTTTTTGCAGCGCCTCGGCCAGCCGGTCGATCTCGTCGGGCGTGTTGTAGATATAGAGGCTGGCACGCGCCGAGGCGACGATCCCCAAGCGGTCATGGATGGGTTGGGCGCAGTGATGGCCGGCACGCACCGCCACCCCCTCGGCATCGAGGATTGCGGCCAGGTCGTGCGGGTGGATGTCGCCGGCGGTAAAGGCCACCAGCCCGCCGCGCGCCTCCGGCCCGGGGCCAAGAATGCGCACGCCCTCGATCTGGCTGAGCCGCGCATAGGCATAGGCGACCAGCTCGCGCTCGTGCGCGGCCACCCATTCCATACCGATGCCGCTCAGATATTCGACCGCCGCGCCCAAACCGATGGCCTCGGCAATCGAAGGCGTCCCGGCCTCAAACTTATAGGGCAGCGTGTTCCACTTGCTGCCGGTCAGCTTGACCTCGCGGATCATGTCGCCGCCGCCCATCCAAGGCGGCATCGCCTCCAGCAAGGCCCGTTTGCCATAGAGCACGCCGATCCCGGTCGGCCCACACATTTTATGGCTGCTAAAAGCCAGGAAATCCACATCTAGTGCCTGCACGTCCACCGGCATGTGCGGCACGCTCTGCGCGCCGTCCACCAGCACCTTGGCCCCGACCGCACGCGCCGCGGCTACCAGCCGCTGCACCGGGTTGATCGTGCCCAGCACATTGCTGGCATGGACAAAGCTCAACAGCTTGGTGCGCTCGGTCAGCAGCGTATCGAGATGCGACAGGTCCAGCAGCCCCTCGGCGGTGAGCGGGATATAGCGCAGGGTAAAGCCCACCTGCTCGGCCAATATCTGCCAGGGCACGATGTTGCTGTGGTGTTCCATCTCGGTGATCAACACCTCATCGCCCGGGCGCAGGTTGGCGCGGCCCCAGCTTTGCGCCACCAAGTTGATGCTCTCGGTTGTGCCGCGCGTAAAGATCACTTCCTTTTCGCTGGCGGCGTGGATAAAACGGGTCACCTGCAGCCGGGCGCGCTCATAGGCCGCGGTGGCCTCTTCGCTGAGCGTATGCACGCCGCGATGGACATTGGCGTTGTAGCGCCGGTAATAGTCGTCCAGCGCGGCCAGCACCGATTCCGGCTTCTGGCTGGTGGCAGCGTTGTCTAGATAGACCAGCGGCTTATCATGCACCTGGCGGCCCAGGATCGGAAAGTCGCGGCGAATGGCCGCGACGCGGTCTTGAGTCGTCGCTTGAGTCGCCGCCGGTTGAACCGCCACTGGGTCAAGATTTGCCATGATGGTTTGTCCCATTCTTGCAGATACTGAATCCACTCCGGAATGCGCGCCTCAGTCCACTTCCTGAATCGGTCGCCACTCCGGGCCGAGGTGTATCATACCCCCGCGCTCCAGCATAGACCAATCCGGCGGTTTGGGCTGCAACTTTGGTCACATCTCGAAACAAAACGGGCGACGCGAGAACTGCCCATCGCGGTCGCCCGATCTTCCTTGTCATGCGTTGTGTCATGCGTTGTCGGGCATCCTGCCCAGCCCACGGCGTCGCGCCGCATGTGCGGCTAGAGAACCGCGTCTCTGCTATGCGCCGTGCGCCGCATATTGTGCGCCGGCACGCGCTCAGCCGCCGATCTTGCGCTCGATCACGTGTTCCAGTTTGCGTACCACGCTCTCGACCGGCACACGGTCCAGCACGGCCTGGAAGAAGCCCTGCACGATCATGCGCTCGGCTTGAGGCCGGGTGAGGCCGCGCGCCATCAGATAGAAGACATATTCATCTTCGACCTGGGCCGCGGTGGCAGCATGGGTACAGCGCACGTCGTCGGCCTCGATCTCCAGACCGGGGATGCTGTCGGCGCGCGCCGTGCCGTCCAAGATCAGGTTGCCGTTGCGTTGATAGGCATCGGTCTTTTGTGCGCCCTTAAAGACCTTGATCACGCCCATATAGACACTGCGTGAGCGGTCCTTGAGCGCGCCGTTAAAGAGCAGGTCGCTGAAGCAGTGGGGCGCGCGGTGGATCTGCAGCGTCTGATGGTCGATGTGCTGGCGGCCGGTGGGGAAATAAATGCCCAACAGCTCGGCGTGCCCGCCCTCGGCCATCAAGTCCACATCCAAGAAGGCTTTGGTCAGACGGCTGCCCCAACTGACCTGGATCCAACGCAGGTCGGCGTTGCGCTGCATAGCGGCGCGGCCGGTGAGGAAGTTCCAGGTAGTATGATCAAAGTCTTGCAGGTTCATATAGCGCACGACGCTGTTGTCTTTTAACACCAGCTCGACCACGCTGCTCTGCAGCCCGTTCTGCCCGCCCACCAGGTCGTCGAC
>QEUY01000488.1 GCA_003577365.1 Chloroflexota bacterium
TCATGCGAATCCAACTCCTTTGAACATCGTTCAGAACGTTGACCAGTATAACGAACTTTGTAGGCGCTGACAACCCAACGGCGCTCATCCTGGCTGCGCATGCCCACGACTTCCCAGATGCTGCTTGAGTATCCCGATATCCTGATCCACGTGTTGGCGGAACTGCGCAACGCTTTCTTGGACGCGGGCGACAGCCGGGAAAAGCAGGTTGAGTTGTTGGCGGCGCAGATCACCGACCCGCTCTCGGTGCAGATGGCGCTGGAGGAAGCGGCGGACTTTGCCGCCGACAGCCGCGCCGCGCTGGAGACGATGCTCAAAGAGGGCGGCGAGATGGCCGAGGCGCAGTTCAGCCGCCAGTTCGGCGGCATTCGCCAGATGGGGCCGGCCAAGCTGGTGCGCGAGACGCCCTGGCTCTACCCGGAAAGCACCGCCGAAGTCCTCTTCTACTATGGCCTGATTGGCCGCAGCTTTAAGGGCGCAGGCCAACAGGCCCATACCGTGATCTATATCCCCAGCGATGTCGTCCCCTGGCTGCCCCACCCCCAGAACCCGGCGCTGGAAGGAGAGATGGCGGTACGCACGATCAAGCCGCCGCCGGTCTCGCGCACGCTGCTGGCCGACGACAGCTTTTTGGAGGATGCGGGCACGCTGTTGGGCTTTTTGCACGCCGAGCAACTGCGGCTCACGCCCGACGGCCCGCAGGCCGAGGATGTCGACCGGCTGGTGCAGCGGCTGCAATTTGGCGGCGGTACGCCCGATCTGGACGTGCGGCTGGCTCTGCTGCTGCATCTGGCGAACCGGCTGGGGTGGCTGCGCCGCGGCGATGACGGCTGTGTGCATCTGACGGGCAACCGCGTGCGCCAGTTCCTGGATCGCACACGCGCCGAACAGCGCCAGACGCTCTGGGCCGCCTGGCGTGATTCGCCCGACTGGAACGACCTCTGCCGCACGCCGGGGCTGGAATGCGCCGAGACGGGCAACTGGAAAAACGATCCGCTGCAAACGCGCACAACCCTCCTGCAGTTGCTCTCCAAACTCCAGCCCGGCGCATGGTACAGCCAGTCTGAAGTGATCCGCGCCGTGCGCGAGACAGAACCGGATTTCCAGCGCCCCACAGGCAACTACGAAACGTGGTATATCCGGTCTACCACTACGCAGGAATTCCTGCGCGGTTTCGAGCAGTGGGACCTGGTCGAAGGCGCGCTGCTGCGCTTTCTCTTCCGCGGCCCGCTGCACTGGCTGGGCGCGCTGGATCTGGCTGAGCCTTCGGGCGGCGACGACATGCAGCTCTCGCTCAGCCAGCAGGGGTCGGCGTGGCTGGGCCAAGATTCCCCGTTGCCCTACGATGCGCCGCGCAAACGGATGCAGGTGGGCGATGATTTCACGGTGATTGTGCCGCACGGCACGCCGTTGAGCGACCGCTTCCGCGTGGATCGCTTTGCGACCTGGCAGCGCTCCTACCCCGACTTTATCTACCAGATCAACCAGCGCGGCCTCAAGCGCGCCGCCGATGAGGGCATCGGCGCCGACAAGGTGCTGGAGTTCTTGGCGCAGCACGCCGAGGCCGTTCCCCCCAAGGTCAGCGCCGCGCTGGGCCGCTTTGCCGCCACCGAGCGCGTGCGTTAGCCCCTCCTGTCCTGTGTAGCCTGTAGCGGCGGTATGATTGCGCGATCGCGCAAGTAGGGGCCGCCCCCTGTGGCCGCCCGTGTGGAATGCCGCCCCCCGTGGCGGCCCGCGGTAGGGTGCGGCCCTCTGTGGCCGCCCGTCTGCCACGCGCACACCCGGACAGACACAAGGGCCTGTCCCTACAAGTAGTGAGCAATCATACCGCCGTTCTGGAGCCGCAGACAGCGCGCCATCAATGCACCGATCCCGCCGCTACGATGGTTTGTCCCCGCGCTGTGGTTCGTTGTTTTGCGCATTCTTTGGCGCGAAACAGGGCATAAAAAGTGCTTTGACAGCCCTGTGAAAACAGTGTACGATTTTGCCGCCTCGCGAAGGATAGCCGAGTTACAGGAGAAGCTTGTCTGTCCATACCCTCGGGCAGGGTTTTGGGTTCTCAGACCCGCCCCCATGCCTGTGCCGGTACAAAACAAACTGCGTTGTTCCACAAACTGCTGTAGCACAAGGAGAGAACACCATGTCTGGAATGCGTAGGTTTAGGCGCGCGTATTTCATTGGGCTGTTGGGCGTGCTGGCGATGCTGCTGGCCGCTTGCCCGGCGGCCACCACTACGGCTCCCACTGCCGCCGAGACGCCTGCGGCAGAGGCCGCAGCCACGGAAGCGCCCGCCGCCGAGGGCGCAGCCGAAGGGGGGCGAGGCGCAGACGGCACGCTTACCATCCTCTATTGGCAGGCCGTCTCGATCATGAATCCTTATCTCTCCACCGGCACCAAGGATTTCCACGCCGCTTCGCTGGTGTTGGAGCCGCTCTTCAACTATGACCCCGACGGCAACCTGGTGCCCACACTGGCCGAGGACATCCCCACCGTGGCGAACGGCGGCATCTCCGAAGACCTGTTGAGCGTGACCTGGAAGCTCAAAGAGGGCGTGCTTTGGTCGGACGGTACGCCGCTGACCTCGGCGGACCTGGTCTTCACCTGGCAGTACTGCACCGATCCGGAGGTCGGCTGCGCCTCGGCCACCTCCTATGAAGGCGTGACCAACGTCGAAGCGGTGGACGACCTGACCGTCAAGATCACCTTTGACGCGCCCAAGCCTTTCCCCTACAACCCCTTTGGCGGCAACCTGGCGCCGGTCTTGCAGAAGGCGCAGTTCGAAAACTGCATGGGCGCGGCGGCGCAGGGCTGTTCCGAGCAGAACACCTATCCGATCGGCACTGGCCCCTTTAAGGTCAAGGACTTCCGCGCCAACGACGTGGTGACCTTTGAGGCCAACGAGAACTTCCGTGAGCCGGACAAGCCGCACTTCGCCGAGGTGATCTTCAAGGGCGGCGGCGACGCCGCCGCAGCCGCCCGCGCTGTGTTGGAGACGGGCGAGGCCGACTATGCCTGGAACCTGCAGGTCGAGCCGCAGATTCTAGCCGACATGGAGGCCGCAGGGGTGGGCACGCTGGTCAGCGCCTTTGCCGGCAATGTCGAGCGCATCTTGATCAACTTCACCAACCCTTCGGCGGACCTGGGCGACATGCGCTCTGAGTGGACGCCGGACAACCCGAACCCCCACCCGATCCTGAGCGATATCAAGGTGCGCCAGGCGCTGTCGATGGCGATTGACCGCAACGTGATCGCCGAGCAGCTCTATGGCGCAGGCGGTCGCCCGACCTGTAACATCCTCTCCGGCCCGCCTGCGGTCGTCTCCACCGCCAATGATAGCTGTCTGACCCAGGACCTCGAAGGCGCCAAGGCGCTGTTGGAGGAAGCGGGCTGGACCGACAGCGACGGCGACGGCATCCGCGACAAGGACGGTATGAAGCTGAGCCTGGTCTATGTCACCTCCACCAATCAGGTGCGCCAGAAGACCCAGGCGCTGATCAAGCAGTGGTGGAACGAGATCGGCGTCGAGACCGAGCTGCGCAATGTGGACGCGGCCGTCTATTTTGGCGGCGACCCGGCCAGCCCCGACACGCTGGGCAAGTTCTATGCCGACGTGCAGATGTTCACCAACGGCCCGGACAACCCGGACCCGCAGAACTATCTGGGCGGCTGGATCTGCACGCGCGAGGAGCCGGGCGACAATATCGCGCGCGCCGCCAACAACTGGCTGGGCAACAATAACGAACGCTGGTGCAGCGAGGAGTACGACGCGCTCTTCCACCAGTTGACCGAGGCCACCGATGCAGCCGAGCGCGCCCAGATCGCCATGCAGCTCAACGACATGTTGGCGCAGAACTATGTGAATCTGCCCCTGGTCTTTCGTGCATCTCCTTCGGCGTGGGTGAATACGCTGGGCGGCATCGGTGCACTAAATGGCTGGGACAGTGAAGAGTGGAATATCAAGGATTGGTACCGGATCAAGTAGAGCAGCTTTCGGCATGGGCACAGGGCCTGCAACGCGTGTCGCAGACCCTGTGCCCTGAATCGGCTCTGAGGGTATA
>QEUY01000489.1 GCA_003577365.1 Chloroflexota bacterium
ATCACCTGGTAGGGCGCGATCGTGATCGGCCATTGGATGCCGTTTTCGTCGTGGTGATGCTCGATGACGCAGGCCATGAGACGGCCCGACCCGATGCCATAGGACCCCATCACGATCGGCTTGGTCTCGCCGTTTTCGTCCAGATAGGTAGCGCCCATGGCGGCGCTGTATATGGCGCCGAGCTTAAAGATGTTGCCCACCTCCACCCCGCGCACCGTGCGCAGCGGTGCGCCGCACCTGGGGCAGGCATAGCCCTCGGCGGCGGCGGCAATATCCACCACCAGGTCGGCCTCATAGTCACGCCCATAGTTGACATTGCGATAGTGATAGTCGGGGCGGTTGGCCCCTGCCACCAAATTGGGGCTGGCGGCGACCAGGTCGTCGACGACCACGGTCACCCGCTCGCGGTCGATGCCCAGCGGCGAGCCAAAGCCCGGCTCCGCCCCGATGGCGCGGATCTCGTCGGCCGTGGCTGGGCGCAGCCGCCGCGCCTTGAGCGCGTTGGTGAGCTTGGTTTCGTTCAGCTCCATATCGCCGCGCAGCACGGCAAAGACAAACTGCTCATAGGTCTCGCCCTCTGCGCCGTCCAGTTCGGCCATCAGGAAGACCGCCTTGGCCGTCTCCGCCTGCGAGATGCCCAGGAAGTCGGCCAGCGCGGCGATGGTCGTGGCGTTGGGGGTATGCACATCGGCCAGCGGCGCGGGCGCGGCGCTGGGCGGCGCGGGCTTGCGGAAGAGGGCGATCTGGCGGTTGGCGCTGTAGCCACAGGCGTCGCAGATCAGCAGCGTGTCCTCGCCCACAGGGGTCAGCGCCATAAACTCATGCGCCATGGTGCCGCCCATCATGCCGGTGTCGCTTTCCACGGCGATCACGTCCAGCCCGGCGCGGCGGAAGATATTGAAATAGGCCTGGTACATCAGCGGATAGACGGCATCCAGCCCGGCGAAGTCGCGGTCAAAGCTGTAGGCGTCTTTCATGGTAAATTCGCGCACGCGGATCAACCCGCCGCGCGGGCGCGGCTCATCGCGAAACTTGGTCTGGATCTGATAGAGGATAAAGGGCAGTTGGCGATAGCTGCTCACCTTGGCCCGCGCCAGTTCGGCCATGATCTCCTCATGCGTCATGCCCAGACAATAGTCGCGGCCGTTGCGGTCCTTGAAGCGCGCCATGTCGTCGCCGATGGCCTGCCAGCGCCCGGTCTGCCGCCACAGGTCAGCGGGCTGGACCATGGGCAGGGTGACTTCCTGGCCGCCAATGGCGTCCATCTCCTCGCGCATGATCTGTTCGATCTTGTGCTTGACGCGCAGCCCCAGCGGCAGGTAATCGAAGATGCCGGCGGCGATCGGGTGGATCAGCGCGGCGCGCAGCAGAAGTTGGTGGCTGGCGATCTCGGCATCCGCCGGGGCCTCGCGCAAGGTCTGGAAAAAGAGACGCGACATTCGCATAAGCATTTGCTCCGCGTGAGCTGAATAACGGAAAGTAAAGTGCTGGTGATTCCAGGAAAACCTATGCCTACGATGGCATGGCGCTGTCGGCAGCGGCGATCAGGCCGGCCACGCGCTGGCGCAGCTCTTCATAGGCGGCAACGCCCACCTGCCGGTCGATCTCCAGGCCACGGCGAAAGAAGATCAACGTCGGCAGCCCCATCACTTGGTAATGCTGCGTGACGATCGGGTTCTCGTCGACGTCGAGCGCCGCCACCGCCAACTGCGCCCCAAACTCCTGGGCCAGCATCTGCACATGCGCCGCCATGATCGTGCAGGGCGAGCACCATTCGGCCCAGAAATCCACCACGACCAGCCCCTCGGCCTGCAGCACTTTGTCCACAAAGTCGGCGTCGGTGACATCCTGCGGGGCAGTCCAGGCTGGATGCGAAGCGGGGACAGGGGCGGGGGCCGGGCGGGATGAAGGCGGGTCGCCTGCGACCCAACGGCGCAACTTACGCAACATGCGGATGATCCTGACTTGAAAACCGCCGGCACACTGGAGCCGGCGGCAGTTGGCGATACCAGCCGATTGGATATCGCTTCAGCTATCAGGGCTGAGTATATGCCCGCACAGGATAGATGTCAAAAGGGGGAGGAAAATGCATCTATCCCATGGCCGCGCGAATGTGATATACTGCAGCTATCAGCCCAACCCGCGTGATCTATGTCTGTGTAGCGCCAACGGAAAGACCCTCTGTCGATCCGAAAACCATCTATCACGCCCATTCGCCCCTCTCGGCGAGGAGAGATCATGACTACATCGCCCCCCTGGGTTCGCCACTATGAGCCGGGCGTACCCGCAACGGTCCAGATTCCCGATGTCCCGCTCTATCAGATTCTGGTCGATTCCGCCGCCAAATATCCGGACAAAATCGCCACGCGCATGGTCTTGAAGTACCTCAAATTTGGGCTGGTGATCCAGTCTAAGATGACCTATCGTGAACTGAACGAGGCGACCGATCGCTTTGCCGCTGCGCTCTATGCCTTGGGGGTGCGCCAGGGCGACCGCGTGGCGCTGATGTTGCCCAACATCCCGCAATATGTGATCGCCTATTTCGGCACGCTCAAGGCCGGGGGCGTGATCGTCAACACCAACCCCACCTATACGCCGCGCGAACTGCAACATCAACTGCACGACAGCGGCGCAGAGACGATCGTCATGTTGAGCGGGCTGCACCAACGGCTGGCGCAGATCCGCAGCAACACCGCGGTCAAGCATGTCATCCTCACCGACATCCCCGACACACTCAGTTGGCCGTTCAAGAGCTTGGTCGAGCGCCAGGTGCGCTCGACCGGCATGATGGTCACGGTGGCGCCCGCGCCCGACATCCACCGCTTTGACGACCTGCTGCGCCGCTCCCCGGCACAGCCGCCTCAGATCCGCTACGCGCCCGACGACGTGATCCTGCTCCAATATTCGGGCGGCACGACCGGCGTCCCCAAGGGCGCCATGCTGACCCAACACAATCTGGTTGCCAACGTCTATCAGATGAACGCCTGGTTCACCAAGATCGAACCCGGCAACGAAAAGATGTTGGGCGCGCTGCCCTTCTTCCATGTCTATGGCATGACGGTGGGCATGCTGCTCTCCGTCTTTGCAGGGGGCGAACTGCTCATGCTGCCCGACCCGCGCAATACCGAGCATGTGATGGAGGTCATCGCGCACGAAAAGGCCACGCTCTACCCCGGCGTGCCCACCATGTACAACGCCATCAACAACCACCCGCGCCAGGCGCAATTCGACCTGCGCTCGGTGAAGGCCTGTCTCAGCGGCGGCACGGCGCTGCCGGTGGAGGTGGCGAACCGCTTCGAACAGATCACCGGCGGGCGGCTGGTCGAAGGCTATGGGCTGAGCGAATCATCGCCGGTGGCCACGGCCAACCCACTCTATGGCGAACGGCGCACAGGGTCGATTGGGCTGCCCATCTCCAGCACACGGATCGAGATCGTCGCGCTGGAGCCGGACGCCGAGGGTAACTTCCCGGTGCTGGGGCCAAACCAGGAAGGCGAGTTGGTGATCTATGGGCCGCAGGTGATGAAGGGCTATTGGCAGAACGCCGACGAGACGGCCAAGACGCTCACCCCCCAGGGCGGGCTGCATACCGGCGACATCGCCAAGATGGACGACGACGGCTATTTCTACATCGTCGACCGCAAGAAGGACCTGATCATCGCCAGCGGCTACAACATTGTGCCGCGCGAGGTGGAGGAAATCCTCTTCACCCACCCCAAGGTCATGGAGGCGGCGGTGGCCGGCATCCCCGACCCCAAGCGTGGCGAAACCGTGAAGGCCTATGTCGTGCTGAAGGAAGGTGAGAGCTGTACGGCGGAGGAGATCCGCGCCTTCTGCAAGGAGTATCTAGCGCCTTACAAGGTGCCGACGATGGTCGAGTTCCGCAAGGAACTGCCCAAGACGCAGGTGGGCAAGGTGCTGCGCCGGCTGTTGGTGCAAGAAGAGCTAGAAAAGCAAAAAGCGGCAGTCAAGTAGGCAGCGGGCAGATAGGCAGTGGGAAGTAGGGTGCAGAGGCAGAGATGGCGCAGTGAACCCTTCTCTCTACCCCTACTG
>QEUY01000490.1 GCA_003577365.1 Chloroflexota bacterium
CGGACGGCGCTAATCGGACGGGTTCAACCGCGCCAGCAGCTCGGCGTTGGTAGGCACCTGCTCCAGCAGCTTGATCAGCCCATTGAGCGCGGCCTTGGGCGTCCCCTTGCCCAGCCAGCGGCGCAGCGTGGCGAGGCGCGCCAGCTCCTCCGGGCTGTAGAGCAGGTCGTCGCGGCGCGTGCCGCTGGCGAGCAGGTCAATTGCCGGGAAGACACGCGCCTCGGCCAGCTCACGGTCCAACACGATCTCACTGTTGCCCGTGCTTTTGAACTCCTCATAGATCAGGTCGTCCATCGCCGAGCCGGTGCCGATCAGCGCCGTGGCGATCACCGTCACCGAGCCGCCGTGCTCGATCTTGCGCGCCAGCCCAAAGAAACGGCGCGGCATCTCCAGCGCGCCCGCATCCACACCGCCGCTGAGCGTGCGCCGCGTCCCGCTGCCTTCCAGATTAAAGGCGCGCGCCATGCGCGTCAAGCTGTCGACCAAGACCACCACGTCATGGCCCATCTCCAGTTCCACACGGATATGCGCCAGCGTCAATTCCGCCAGCGCCACATGCTCGCGTGTGCTCTGGTCGTTCGAACTCGCCAGCACCTCGCCGGGCACAGTGCGCCGGAAGTGGGTCACCTCTTCGGGGCGCTCGTCCACCAACAGCAAAATGATGCGGATATTCGGGTCGTTGGCGTGGATCGCGGCCGCAATCTGCTGGAGCAGGATGGTCTTGCCCGTCTTGGGCGGGGCGGCCACCAGCCCGCGCGTCCCCTTGCCGATGGGCGCGACCAGGTCCACCATGCGCATGCTCAGTTCGCCGGTGATCCCCAGGTCGAAGCGCTCGTAGGGAGTCACCGCTACCAGGCGCGCGAAGGGTGTGCGCTGGCGAAATGCCTCCGGCGTGCTTCCAGCAATGGTATGGATCTCCGCCAGGGCCAGCCCTTGCTTGCCGGGCCGCGCTGCTCCCTCTAGGCGCGCCCCATCCACCAAGCCGAACTGTTTGACTAACGCCGGCGGCACGCTCACATCGCCGGGGCCGCGCAGAAAGGAGAACTCCGGGTCCAGCAACACGCCCGCGCCGCGCTGGGTCGCCTTGAAGACACCGCTGACTGTTTTCATCGAACGGGTTTCATTTCGCTAGGCAGGCTTGGCAAGTTCGTGCAACAGCAGACAGTAGGCCTGCTGCGCCCGGTCAAAGCTGCTCAATCGCCAGAACTCATTGGGTGAGTGGATATTCTCGTCGGGCAGACCAAAGCCAAAGTTGACCGTATACGCGCCCAAGCTCGCCAGGAAGAGGCTGCAGACGGGGATGCTGCCCCCGCTGCGTACATAGAACGGCTCCTTGCCATAGAGCTGCAGATGCACACGCCGCGCCGCCGCGTTGCCGGGGTGGTCGGCGGGCATCAGATAGGGGATGGCAGCGTTCTCAAAGCGGCGCACGCTCACCTTCACGCCCGGTGGCGTCACCTTGTCCACATGCGCCGCCACCCGTTCCGCCACCGTTGCCGGATCCTGATCCGGCACCAAACGGCAGGTGATCTTGGCGTGCGCCTCGCTGGGCAGCACCGTCTTCATCCCCTCGCCCTGGAAGCCGCCCCAGATGCCGTTGACCTCCAGCGTGGGCCGCACCCAGCGCTGCTCCAACGGGCTGTAGCCCGGCTCCCCATAGAACGTATCGATGCCGAGGCGCGCCTGCTCCTGCGCCGCGTCAAAAGGCACCGCCGCGATCTTGGCCTTCTCGTCGGGCGTCAGCACTTGCACATCGTCATAGAAGCCCTCGACCAAGATCTTGCCTTCCGGGCTGCGCATCGAGGCCAAGATCGCGACCAGCGCATGGATCGGGTTGGCGACCGTGCCGCCGAACATCCCCGAATGGAGGTCCATCTGCGGCCCCACCACGTCGATCTGCAGCGCGCACAGCCCGCGCGCGCCGATCGCCACCTCCGGCTGGGTCTCGGACCACTGCCCCCCGTCCGAACTCACCACCACGTCGCAGGCCAACAGATCTTTATAGCGTTCGACAAAGTCCGGAAGCTGCGGGCTGCCGATCTCTTCTTGCCCTTCAAAGAAATACTTCACGTTGAGCGGCAGCTTGCCCTCGCTCTGCAGCAGGGCTTCCGTCGCCAGGATCGGGACCAACATGTTGCCCTTGTCGTCGGTGGCGCCGCGCGCATAGATGCGGTCGCCCTCGATGCGCGGCGTAAAGGGCGGGCTGGTCCACAGCGCCTCCGGGTCCACCGGCTGCGTGTCAAAGTGGCCGTAGATCAACACCGTGGGCGCGCCCGGCGTGTGCAGCAGGTCGCCGTAGACCACCGGGTGGCCGCCGGTCTCCAGGATTTGCACATGCTCAATGCCCGCCTGCCGCATGCGGTTGGCGACCCATTCGCCGGCGCGGCGCACGTCGCCCGCATGTTCCGGCAGGCTGGAGACGCTGGGGATGCGGAAGAACTCAAGCATCTCGTCGATAAAGCGCGGCCGGTTAGCGGCCAGATACTCCTGCCAACTGCTCATAGCACGGCTCCTTGTTAGCTTGACGTGGGTAGTCTCCCATATCCTTGAAATGATACAGTCTCGATTGATCACGTACTGGCGGCGCGCCTCTGTACTCGCGAGCATATGCGGTACAATACCGCACCTACGTTTGCTGATTTCTCTCTTGTCTGCCCTTTGCGCCCTTGGCGACGCTGCGGTGAATCTCTCTACCAGTTCGGTTTGACGGCGCGCGTGGCGATGAAGATAGGCATATACTTCGCCAATTCGACATCCGTCCAACTGTCTTCATAGAACCCGGCCAGCACAAACCCTGCATCCAACTGCCCACCGATCTGATCCTCCAGCGTATGGCTAAACTCGATTGGTTGCAGATCGTCGATATAGCGCTGCCGTTCCGCCGGTGTCAGGCTGGTCAGGTCCGAATAGGGTAGCGTATGGCGCACTTGTAGTACCCCTTCGTCCGCCAATTGCATGTCGAAGATATACAGGGCAGGGTTGTTGAACCCGGCCAGCAGCGCGCCGCCTGGGCGCAGCACGCGGTAGGCCTCACGCCACACAGGTCGCACCGCCGGCACGAACACATTCGAAACCGGATGCACAATCAGGTCGAACGAGCCATTGTCCAAGGCGCTCAGGTCGGCCATGTCGCCCTGCACCGTGGTCAGCGCCAACCCTTCGCGCTCGGCCACCATCTGATCGCGTGCCAACTGGCGCGGCGAGTTGTCAAAGACCGTCACCGTGGCCCCGGCTGCCGCCAGCACCGGCCCCTGCTGCCCACCCCCCGACGCCAGACAGAGCACGTCGACGCCATGTAGGTCGGGGGGAAACCAATTGCGCGGGATCGGCTTTTCGGGCGTCAGCACGATCTGCCACACGCCGGCGCGCGCGGCCGCGATCACCTCCGGCCCCACCGGGATCGTCCACTCGCTGCCCCGTTCCACCGCCTTATCCCA
The DNA here is from genome assembly GCA_003577365.1 of Chloroflexota bacterium. Classification (GTDB taxonomy): domain Bacteria; phylum Chloroflexota; class Anaerolineae; order Caldilineales; family Caldilineaceae; genus QEUY01. The sequence goes on from QEUY01000490.1 coordinate 3,438, forward strand.
CGCCCGGCGGTTATAGCTCAATAGATCCATTGTGGCCTTCTGTCGTGGCTTGCTGTTGTAGCTTTTTGATGCGGCTTTCTGCCGTCACGAATTTTGCCGGATCGCCCTTCATACGCCAAAATCTCACAGGCTGCCATGCCGGTCGCCGCATGATGGAGGGAACGCCATGGACGAAATGCCGATTGCCGACATCCTCAACACCCTGGAAACACAGACCGGGGTCGTCATCTCTGTCTACCTCCCGCCCCACGCCGACCCGGCGCTGGGGTTTGCGCTGCTGCGCGACACGGTGCATCTCTTTGCGCGCGAACTGCGATCCGCCCACGCCATCTGCCTCAGTGTAGACGGGCCGGGGCCAGGCGTCGCCGTGGCCCATCAACTGGCCGATATCTACGGCGTGCGCGTGGCGGTCGCGGCGCAGAACCGAGGCAAGCTGGCCGCCGTCGCCAACGGTATGGCCGCGCTGCTCGACGACCCCGCGCTGCGCTATTTCGCTGCCGTCGACCAGGACGGCGACCACTTCGCCAATGAGCTGCTCAACTTTGTGCGCTGCGCCGAGCATGTGACCCACCAGACCGGCAACGCCTGCGGCATGGTGCTGGGCAACCGCCTCTC
>QEUY01000491.1 GCA_003577365.1 Chloroflexota bacterium
ATGGCCCCCAGGTTGCCCGGTTTCTCGACGCCTTCGATCACGGCGATAAAGGCGGGTTCCGGCGGAGTGAGGCTATCGAGGGTTGCGGCCAGATAGGGGATGACGAGCAGCAGCCCGCCGCTGTCGCCGCGGTAGGCCAGTTTGGCAAACAGTTCGGGGGGCACTTCGACCAGCAGGGTACGCCGCGCCTGGTCGAGGGCACGCAGTTGAGCGGCCAGGGCGAGACCGGTAGGGCTGAGCAGGGAGGGGCAGACAAAGGCGGTGTGCGGGATAAGGCCCACGGCGAGCGCACGGCGCACCTCGCGTTCGCCTTCGACCACGGTCTCGCGCCGCCGCGCCCGTTCAGCATGTTTGGCGAGGGCGAGGGTCTCTTTGACGCGCGGGTTGGCCGCGCTGCTGATCTGGATGGCCATGGCCGGGTTAGCCGGCCAGCCAGCGCGCCATTGTGCCGCTGGGTAGGGCGCGGCCCTGGCCGTCGACGGCGGTCATTTCGGCGCTGGTGATCGCGCCGCCGCGCTTGTGGCTGAGCAGCGCGACCTGGTTTTCCAGGGTCAGCGGTGTGAAGCCGGGCGTGTGGCAGCTATAGAGGACAAAGAGCGCATCCTTGGCAAGGATGTCACGGCACGCTTCGAGCAAGGGCAGCAGGTCGTCTTCGATCTTGAAGACTTCGCCTTTGGGGCCGCGGCCAAACGAAGGCGGGTCGAGGATGATGCCCTGATAGGTGGAGCCGCGGCGGGCTTCGCGCTTGACGAACTTGAGCGCGTCGTCCACCAGCCAGCGAATAGGGCGATCTTCCAGATGAGAAAGGGCGGCGTTGCGCCGCGCCCAGTCGACCACGCCCTTGGCCGCATCGACATGGACGACGTGCGCGCCGGCCTGGCCCGCGGCCAGTGTGCTGCCGCCGGTATAGGCGAAGAGGTTCAGGACATGCAGGTTGCGCTGGTTGGTGGCCTGGAGGCGGGCGCGAATGACGGCGCGCAGCCAGCGCCAGTTGTCGAGCTGTTCGGGAAATAGACCAAGATGGCCGAAGTCGGTCAGTTTGATGCGCCAGGCGAGATCGGCATAGAGAATGTCAAATTCGCGCTTGACCTTGCCGGTAAACTTCCATGCGCCGCCACCTGAGCTATCGCGCACGTAGACGGCATCGGCGCGCTGCCAGACTGCCGCGGGCAGTTGGGGCCGCCAAATGGCCTGCGGCGCAGGGCGGACGATGGTATAGGGGCCTAGGCGTTCCAGTTTCTGGGCGTCGCCGGAATCGAGCAGGGCATAGTCGCCCCCGGTCTGAAGGATGGTCTGACCCGGTGAGGTCGCATTGTGTTCACGCATAGAGGGGAGTGTAGCATGAAAGGCGCAGGGGACGAAGCGGGCCATGGTATGTATGAAGGGCATGGGCAAGCGTTTATCCCGCTGGCCGGTTTTGACAGAGGCCGGTGCGTTTGTTAGACTCCGAAACTAAAGAGGTTTTTCAACCAGTCAACTTTACAGCAGGACGCTGACGAGATATCGCCGTGGGTAGAAGTGTCCCACGGCATTCTTTACTTTTACACCGGTCTGTTTCCTATCAATTCATTGTACCAGTTGATCATGAATGACTTGTACCGTGTGACATCGACCCTTTGGATGAAAGGGGCGCTGCGGCGCGCCCCGCTTGTCAAGTAGGCGCAGAGAGGAACCGTGCCATGGGCGGACGTCTAGATATCTACCGGCGTTTACTGGGCTATTTGCGCCCCTATCGGCGGCAGGTGGCGGCGGCGTATGCGGCGATGCTGACTGCGACTGCCGTCAATCTGATTGTGCCGCAGATCCTGAAGCGCGCGATTGATCAAGGGCTGGCCGCGGGCCAGGCGCGTACCCTGTTTGTGGCCGGCGGGTTGATCTTGGGCATTGCAGTCGTGCGCGGCTTTGTCGCCTTTGCCAACCGCTTCTTCGGCGAGTGGTTGACCCACCGCGTCGCCTTTGACCTGCGCAACCACTTCTACAGCAGCGTGCAGAGCCTGCCCTTTGCCTTTCATGACCGTGCGCAGACGGGCGACCTCATGAGCCGGGCGACCAGCGATATCACCGAGACCGAGCGTTTTGCAGGTGTGGGGTTGCTCGACTTGACGGCTACGATCATCCTGGTGGTGGGGGTGAGCGCGGCGATGATGCTGGAGGACTTCCGGCTGGCGCTGCTGGTGATGCTGCCGCTGGCTGCGCTGATCGTCACCGCCATTTACTTTGGCAACACGATCCGGCCCTTGTTCCGGCGCATCCAGGAGCAGATGGGGGTGCTCTCCTCGGTGATGCAGGAGAGCATGACCGGCATCGGCGTGGTGAAGGCGTTTGCGCGCGAGGAGTATGAACTGGAGAAATTCGACCGCGAGAACCAGCTCTGGTTTGAGAAGCGTTACGAGTCGATCCGGCTGTGGGCCAATTACTGGCCGCTCTTTACCTTTATCTTGTCGATCAGCATCCTCTTGCTGCTTTGGTTTGGCGGGCCGCCGGCGCTGCGCGGGGAGATCACGGTGGGCAGCCTGTTTGCCATGATCTCCTATGTGTTGATGCTCAACGCGCCGGTGTCGCATTTAGGCTTTTTGGTGAACATGGCGGCGACGGCGAGCGCCAGCGCGGCGCGTGTGTTTGAGATCATCGACACGCCCAACGAGGTGGTGGAAGCGCCCAACGCGCGCGTGCTGACCGATGTGCGCGGCGAGGTCCGTTTTGAGCATGTGAGCTTCGCCTACACCGAGGGGCGAAGCACGCTGCGCGACATCAGCTTCTGCGCCTCCCCTGGGCAGGTGGTGGCGTTGATTGGGCCGACCGGTTCCGGCAAGTCGACTGTCACCAACCTGATCCCGCGTTTCTATGACCCGACCGGCGGGCGGGTGTTGATCGACGGGGTGGATCTGCGCGAGGTGCAGGTCAAAAGTCTGCGTGAGCAGATCGGGATCGTGCTGCAGGCGCCGTTTCTGTTCAACGCCACGATTGCCGAAAACATCGCCTATGGGCGGCCTGACGCGCCCATGGCCGAGATTGAGGCAGCGGCGCAGGCGGCGGCGGCGGACAAATTCATCCGTAGCTTCCCCGAAGGCTATCAGACGATGGTGGGCGAGCGCGGGGTGACCTTGAGCGGCGGCCAGAAGCAGCGCATTGCCATTGCGCGCGCCATTCTGCGCAACCCGCGCATTCTGATCTTGGACGATTCGACCAGCAGCGTGGACACCGAAACCGAGCACCTGATCCAAGAGGCGCTGGCGGTAATCATGCAGGGGCGCACGACCTTTATCATCGCGCAGCGGCTCTTGACGCTGAAGAGCGCCGATATGATCCTGGTCTTGGATGGGGGACGGATCGTGCAGCGCGGGTCGCATCTTGAACTGCTGGCGCAGGATGGGCTGTATCGCGAGATCTATGACCTCCAGTTGAAAGACCAAGAAGAGTTTGTCGCCTCGGAGCAGGCTATGCCTGCGTGGCTGGCCGGCTCTGAGAAGGTACGCTAGAAAGGCCCAGGGCGATGAGCAACCCGACCAGCCAACCGGCCAAGCCCGACCCGCGCGAGCCGCTCGCGCCGATCCGCTTTGGCCCATTTGGCAAGCGCGCCAGCGCCGAGGAAGAAGAGCGGCGGGCGCGCGAGGAGAAGATCCGCGACCTGCTGCCGGATGAAGAAGAGGACCGGATTGGCAAGGCCTATGATGCGCGGCTGCTGGGCCGGTTGTTGACCTATCTGCGCCCCTACCATGGCCGCACGCTGGCGGCACTGGTGCTGATGGCGATCTCGTCCTTGTTAAGTGTAGCCGGGCCGTGGATCATCGGCCGCGCCATTGATGGGGGGATCCGCGCCGATTCGCTGGACCAGTTGCGCTACTGGACTCTGCTCTTTGTGGCGGCGGCGGTGTTTGAGTGGATCACCAACCGCGGGCGCATCGCGCTGATGGCCTATGTAGGCACCAAGATTGTGGCCGACCTGCGCGGCGAGTTGTTCCGGCATCTGCACAAGCTCTCGTTGAGCTTCCACAACAATTACAGCGTGGGGCGCTTGATGAGCCGCTTGATCAGCGATGTAGGCGTGC
>QEUY01000492.1 GCA_003577365.1 Chloroflexota bacterium
GCGATGCTGACCCACAATAACCTGCTGGCTACGGGCACGGGGCTGCTGGCGGCCTGGTAATGTCAGGCGGATGATGTGTTGTATCTGTGCTTGCCGCTCTTTCACATGCATGGTTTGGTCGTGGGGATGCACTGCGCGCTGGCAGCGGGGGCGACGATCCAACTGCGCGCCAAGTTTGAGCCTGGAACAACGCTGGATGAGCTGTTAGCCGGGCGCGCCACGCTCTTTTTCGCCGTGCCGACGATCTACACGCGCCTGGTGGAGGAACTGCGGGCACGCGGGCCGGTCGATTTCAACCATATGCGCTTGTTTTGTTCGGGCAGCGCACCACTTGCCGCCGAGACCTTTACGGCCTTCCAGTCGTTGACCGGCCACGCCATCCTTGAGCGCTACGGTATGACCGAGACGGGCATGAACCTGAGCAACCCCTATGCGGGGCCGCGGCTGCCGGGCAGCGTGGGCACGCCCCTGCCCGGCGTGTCGATGCGGATCGTCGATGCGGAGGGACGGGAGGTTGCGCCTGGCGAGGAGGGGGAGCTGCTGCTGCGCGGCAGCAATGTCTTTGGCGGTTACTGGCAAGCGCCGGAGAAGACCGCCGAGAGCTTTAGCCTGGATGCCCAAGGCCGGCGCTGGTTCCATACCGGCGACCTGGCGCGCCAAGACCCGGAGACCGGTTATGTGACCCTGTTGGGGCGCAGGCACGAATTGATCATCAGCGGCGGCTTCAACATCTATCCGCGCGAGATTGAAGAGCTGTTGATGACGCATCCGGCCATTGCCGAGGCCGCGGTGATCGGGGCCGCCCATGCGGAGTGGGGCGAGGTTCCGGTCGCCTATGTGGTCTGCTGTGCCGCGGTCGACGATGGGGAGTTAGTGGCGTACTGCCGCAGCCAACTGGCGAGCTTCAAAGTGCCGCAGCAGTTTTACCGTGTGGCCGGCCTGCCGCGCAACGCCATGGGCAAGCTGCAGAAACATCTGCTCAAAGACGCGTAGCCGTTCCTTTGCGTCGTTTCCTCGCTACAAGCTCGTCCGTTTACACGAGCACCCGTTTACACGAGCATCCGTTTACACGATCAGCATCGCATCGCCAAAACTGAAAAATCGGTAGCCCACGCGCATGGCCTCGGCATAGGCGTCGAGCAAGATGCGCCGGCCCGCGTCCGGGTCGCCGGTGTGCGCCTGGCCCACAAAGGCGCTGACCAGCATGAGGAGGCTGGAGCGCGGCAGGTGAAAGTTGGTTATCAACGCGTCGACGGCGCGGAAGCGATAGCCGGGCCGGATAAACAGGTTGACGCTGCCTGCAAAGGCGGCTGTCCGCTGCCAGGGGCACGCCGTGTTGTCATAAGGGTCAAGGCCTTGCGCGCCCGTGGCGGCCCATTCGAGCGTGCGCACGGTGGTGGTTCCCACGGCGACGATGCGCCCGCCTTGGAGCGTCGTGTCGTTGATGCGCCGCGCCACGGCGCTGCTCAACTCGGCCCATTCAGTGTGGATGCGGTGTTCTTCGATCTCCTCGACGCTGACCGGCTGAAAGGTATCGAGGCCGACATGCAGGGTCACGGTGTCAAAGCCGACACCGTGGCGGCGCAGCGCGACCAGCAGTTCCGGCGTGAAGTGCAGCCCTGCTGTGGGCGCGGCGACACTGCCGGGGTCGCGGCTGTAGACGGTCTGATAGCGTTCGCGGTCGCCGGTGTAGGCGGTGATATAGGGGGGCAGCGGGACCTCGCCTACTTCGTCGAGCCGTTCCCATAGCGGCAGGCTAAACCGTACTTGGCGCAGACCGCTCTCTTCCACCCCGACGATGGTCGCCGTCAGCGGCGTGCTGGGTGGGGAAGGGGCTGTGTGGTGTGCGTCGAGCGTAACCTGCGCGCCTTCGACCAGATGGCGGCCGCGCACCAGACATTGCCATTCGCGCCCGGAAGCGTCGAGAGGCCGCAGCAGGAAGATTTCGACCTTGCCGCCGGTGGATTTGTGACCAAAGAGGCGGGCCGCGATCACGCGGCTGTCGTTGGCGATCAGCAGGTCCCCGGCGCGCAGGAACTCGCCGATCTCGCGAAAGACGCGATGGGCAATGCTGCCCGTCTGCCGGTCGAGAACCATCAGCCGGCTGGCATCGCGCGGTTCGGCGGGCTGTTGGGCGATGAATTCCGGCGGCAAAACGTAATCGAAGAGACTGGTTTTCATGGGCGTTGGGCGCTGTGCGAACGGCACGCGGCCAGGAAGCTGTGCCAGAGCGCCTGGTGCGGCTCGCTCAGTTCAAAGGTGCGTTCGGGATGCCACTGGACGCCGACCACCCAGCGGTGGCGCGGGCTTTCATAGGCTTCGACCAGCCAGGCGTCCGGGTGGGCATGTGCGGCCGGCTGGAAGATCGGCGCGATCGAGGCGTGGTCGATGCCCTGATGGTGAAAGGTGTTGACCGTCAGCACGTCCGCGCCCACAATCTGGCGCAAGCGGCTGGCGGGCGCGATATGCACCTCGTGATAGGCGGTGGCGTCTTTGGGCGAGCGGTGTCCATCGAAGTGCTGGATCATGCTGCCGCCGGCTGCGACGTTGAGCACCTGGCAGCCGCGACAGATGCCGAAGATCGGCAAGTCCATCTCCAAGGCGGCGCGCGCCAGGTTGAGTTCGAGTTCGTCGCGCAGGAGGTCGATATTTTCGGGTTCGGCCCCCTGTAGCTCTTGGCCAAAGTAGTGCGGGGCGACATCGCCGCCGCCGGAGAGGATCAGGCCATCCAATGTGCTGAGGATCGAGGCCGGCAGCCGCCCTTGCGGGTCGGGCCGCAGCTTGCGCCCGTCGGGCAAGTGTGCCGGCTGGTCGGGCGAGAGCACCACGCTGTGGACACCATGGCGCGCCAGCACGTTCAGATAGTTCTGCGTGTTGCGCTCGACCCAGGCGGGGTCGCCGCGACGTGTGGTCACCCCAATGGTCAAACGTCGTCGTGACATGGGTCACCTGTGATGAACTGGTGGCCGGCCCACGCGGGCCGGCGGAGGATTTCATTGGGCAAACCCCTGGCTAGGGCATCTGCCGGACGGTCTGATTCTACACCACGTTCAAGAGTGTGCTATAAATAGGAAACGCCCAATCGGGCGCGAACACCTGGAACAGCCGCGGCGCGGCGGCTTCCCCATCCCAGCTATCCCATGAATGAATTTGAGCTATGCTGCCCAATATCCTGATCCTTCCCGGTGTGATCCTCATCGTGGCCGTATTATTGGCCGGTGGATTCTTCCTCTATATCTACTGGTGGTTGGTGCAGCGCCCCACCCCCAAGTTAGACGGCGCGGTCCGGCTGGCCTGTTTGGAGCAGCCGGTGGAGGTGCTGCGCGACCGGCACGGCATCCCGCATATCTATGCTCAGACGCTGGGCGATCTGCTGCGCGCCCAGGGCTATGTGCATGCCCAGGAGCGTCTGTGGCAGATGGAGCAGAATCGCCGTATTGCACGCGGGACGCTGGCCGAGGTCTATGGCGAGGCCGCGCTGGACGCCGACCGCTTCAGCCGGATTGTGGGCTTTCGGCGGGCCGCGGCGGCGGAGTTGGCCGGGTTGGATGCGGAGACGAGGCAGGCGCTGGCGTGGTATGCCGAGGGTGTCAACGCCTTTATCGAGGCCCATCCGGGCCGCTTGGGGGCAGAGTTCAATCTGCTGCGCGTGACGCCGGAGCCGTGGCAGCCGGAGGATATGATCGCCCATGCCAAGGTGATGGCCTGGGGGTTGAGCGTCAACTGGGAAAGTGAGTTGACGCGTCTGCGGCTGCAGGCGCGCATCGGCCCCATCCGCGCCGCCGACTTGGAACCCGATTACCCGGCCACCAATCCGGTGATCGCCGAGGCGGTGGGCAGCCATGAAAGCACACGGCTGCTCTCCGCCGCCGGGCTACTTTTGAACGAATATGAGAAGGTCAAGCCATGGCTGGGGCAGCCGGTGGAAGGGCGCGGCAGCAATGCATGGGCCGTGGCCCCCAAGCGCAGCGCGTCGCGCCGTGCACTGCTCTGCAACGATCCCCATCTGGCGCTGCAGATGCCGGGGGTCTGGTTTGAAAATCA
>QEUY01000493.1 GCA_003577365.1 Chloroflexota bacterium
CGCCGCGCCGCCGACTGGGTACGCATGGCCGGCCCCCTCTTCCCCAGCGCGCCGCAGGTCACCGCCGGGGCAGTGCAGGTGCAGAGCCAAGCCTAGCGCGCGAATCGCTCTGATCGTTCGCCGGTAGGGAGAAACCCATGACAGCGCCGATCTACAAATGTTGGCGGGCGCGCGTAACCGAGGCTTGGGATCCCCGGCGAGCATCTTCGCGGCACTCGATTTGGAGAATAGATAGCCCGGCCTCTCACGGCACTGCTCGAATGAATACTTCGAGCAGTGCCGCTGTCTTGCCGGCGCTAGAACTTGACCAGGAAAGCGGTGAAGTACATGATGGCCGCGCCCACCACCACGCCGCCGAATGTGCTCCAGTTGAGCGCGGGTTGGCCCAGCCGGGCGCTGTCGCGCACCACCAATTTGCCCACCTCCCAGATCACCTGCACGATGGCTCCAATGCCCAGCGCCAAGAAGAGCGTCGCCAGTACCGGGTTAAAGGCAAACCCGCCGATCCACGTCCCCAAGATTGCCGGTCCGCCGGCCAGCAGCGCCAAGAACACAAAATGCGCCCAGCGCGGCCGCTGGCGCACAAGCGGCGCGGCGATGCCCACGCCCTCGGTGATGTTGTGGAGCGTGAAGCCAAGCACGAGGAACGTTCCTAAAGCCGCCTCGCCCAAGGCAAAGGCTGCGCCGATGGCCAGCCCTTCGCCCAAGTTGTGCAGCCCGATCCCCAGCGCGATCAGATAGGCCACCTGCAGCGGGGTACGCTCCACCCCCTTGCGCCGCGCGCCGATCACGAGCAAGACACCCAGGGCAATGAGCGCGATCAGAAACACCATCGGCACGCCTTGCCAAAAGGCAGGCAGCTCGGCGGCGAACTCCAGCGCGTCGAGCCAGGTGCCGATGGCGAGATAGAGCAGCAGGCCAATCGTCAGCGCCAGAATAAAGTTCATGGCCTGTCCGCTCAAACGGCGCATCAAGGGATACCAGAGCAGCCCCAGCGTCACCGGCACGATGCCGACATAGAACCCCACCAGCCCGAAGCGCCAGAACAGATTTGCGCTGGGCGCGGGCGACTCCACCGCCGCCGCGATCTCGCCGTCGAAGGTGAGGCCGAGGGACGTGATCAGCCGCACTACATGCGTTTCTTCCGCCACCCAGGGATAGGGGATCGTAAAGACCGCCCGCCCCAAGCGTGGGATCGTGTTCGACGGGTCGGCGGAAAAAGACCAATAGGCGTCGTCCACCAACACCTGGGGAATGGTCACGGCCTGCGGCCCGTCGTTGACCACCTCCACCCGCATCACACCCGGTTCGGGCAGGGTGATCCGTTCAATCGTCACCTGTTCGACCGGCGGCCCTGCGAGATCGGCCAGCCCGCCGCCGGTGGCGACCAGATAGGCCAGCACCGCGCCCAAAAGCAGCAGGGGCAGCAGCACCAGTACCCATCCTGCCCTACCCAGGCGAACGGTCGAAGCCCTTTTGGTCGTCGTTTCTGTCGTCTCTGCCGCAGCTTCTGTTTGCATGCTCAGCCTCCCTGCTCGTTTTGAACCGGCGCAACTGTGCTGCCATGGGTCGAACGCTCATCCCAGGCTGCATCCAGCCCCACCGCTTCCAGCGCGGCGGGGAACTGCTCCGGCGGCACGACGTTGAACATCCCCATCCAGCCCAATTCCACAAACTCGGTCTGGTGGGCGTGGAACATGTATTGGCCCGGCCAACGGTAGGTGAACTCCAGAATGCCGCGCTGCGCCTGGCACTGCATGATCGTGTCGACCATGCGCAGCGTCGGCTCCAGGCTCGTGCCGTGGTCATAATAGTCAAAGAAGGTGGCGTGCAGATGCATGGAGTTGACAGGGTCGAACTCGGTAATATTGATCAGGTAGAGCCGTACCAACTCCCCGGCGATCAGGGGGATCGGGCGCTTGGCGTACTCATGGCCTACGCTGTTGACGGCGTAGATCTCGTTGTCGCCGTCGAAGTTGGTGTCAAAGGCGTTCATCACCATCAGCAGTTCGCGGGCAGGAGGGCGTCCGGCCTTGGGATCGATGATAAATGCGCCGTACAGCCCTTTGTGGATGTGGCGTTTGAGCGGCACGGCATGGCAGTGGTAGAGATGGCAGCCGAAGGGTTCGGCGTCGAACTCATAGGTGAAGCGCTCGCCCACGCCGATCTCACCCGGCCCCACATTGGGAATCCCGTCCATCTCGGCGGTGTGGAAGCCGTGAAAATGCAGCGTGTGGGGATGGCTGCCGGCGTTGATGAAGTGGATGCGGATGCGGTCGCCTTCGGTGCAGCGCAGCGTGGGGCCGGGGACGCGGCCGTTGTAGGTCCAGGCGGGGAAGAAGAGGCCAGGGGCGATCTCGATCTCGCGGTCAAAGGCCACGATGTCGTATTGGCGCAGCGTCTGGCCGTTTTCCAGGGTACTGGCACGCCCGTAGTCCCAGTCGACCAAAAGCCGCAATGGGTCAAAGCCGTTTTTGGCGTGGTCTACACTGCCGACCAAGAGTGAGCCGCCGTGAGACGACGCGCCGTGGGCCGGAACACTGTGCGCCGGGGGAGACTCTGTCTGCGCCTCGGCATGGCGTCCCAAGAGCGCGGCCCCGGCCAGGCTGGCGCCGCTGCCTAAGCCAAGCCGCAGAAGGTCTCGGCGCGCCCACAAATGGCGCAGTTGATGCTGGAACATGGAACCTCCGTCACGAGATCGGCTGGGGGCTACGAAGCCGGAGAGTAATATCTGCCAAGAGCCAAGTGCCTGGCCGCAAGCGTCGGGGGCGCTGCCGCTTAGGCAAGACTAACGACGGTTTCTGTAGTTCGTCGGGGTTCCTGATAATTGCTTAGTAATAGGAAATATATAAGTTTTGAAATTTAGATATATTGTTTAGCAATAGATAAATTATACTAGACAGCGCTGCTTGTCAAGTGTGCAATATGGCGGTGCGATGTGCCGTCGAGAGGCGCTCATGGTAGAATAGGGCTACCGGCCAGAATGCAACCGTTCTGTCGTCGAGCCGCTGCTACCCACCCCGGCCTGTTCATGGGCCATAAACTAGACCACGCGCCAGGAGGCAAGGCTGATGAAAGCCATCCGTGTCCATCAATTTGGCGATGCGTCTGTGCTCCAGTATGAAGACGCGCCGCTGCCCGAACCCAAGCCAGGCGAAATTCGTATCAAACTGGTGGCCGCCGGCCTCAACTTTATCGACATCTACCACCGCACCGGGGCCTATCCGCTGGCGACACCCTTTACGCCCGGCATGGAGGGCGCGGGGACGGTAGACGCCCTGGGAGCGGGCGTGGCCGATCTGCAGGTCGGCGACCGCGTGGCCTATCCGCTGCAGATGGGGGCCTATGCCGAGTACGCGGTCGTGCCTGCCGACCGGGTCGTGCGCGTGCCGGAGGGCGTTGACCTCAAGACCGCGGCGGCGGTGATGCTCCAGGGGATGACTGCACACTACTATTCGACCAGCACCTTTCCGCTGCGCGCCGGCGATAAAGCGTTGATCCATGCCGCGGCGGGCGGCGTGGGGCTGCTGCTGGTGCAGATGGCGAAGCTGTATGGCGCGTGGGTGGTGGGCACCGTCTCCACCCAAGAGAAGGCCGAGCTGGCCAAGCAGGCCGGCGCCGACGAGGTGATCCTCTACACCGAGCAGGACTTTGAGAGCGAGGTCAAGCGGCTGACCGAGGGCCGTGGGGTGGATGTGGTCTATGACTCGGTGGGCAAGACCACCTTCGACAAGAGCCTCAACTGTCTGCGCCCGCGCGGCATGATGGTCTTGTGCGGCCAAGCCAGCGGGCCGGTGCCGCCGATGGACCCGCAGGTGTTGAATCAAAAGGGCGCGCTCTATCTGACGCGGCCCACCCTTGGCCCCTACATCGCCACCCGCGCCGAACTGATGCAGCGCGCCGGCGACATCTTTGGCTGGATTGAGGCGGGCAAGCTCAAGGTGCGGATCGATCAAAGCTTCTCGCTGGCCCAAGCGGCGGAGGCCCACCGCTATATGGAAGACCGGCGGACCAAGGGCAAGGTGCTGCTGATCCCCTTCATCTGCGCTTTCAGCAAGCGGGAGGCGCGGGTCTTTTTCCGGCGCGCCTGTCTAGACGCGCGGCCGGATCTGCCACAGCTCTATCACCAGGTCAGCCCCAAAATCGGTGGGGTCAAACTCATCGGTCTCGCAGGCGTCATAGCCGATCCGGCTGAACAACTCCTCGATCATGCGTGAGGAGTG
>QEUY01000494.1 GCA_003577365.1 Chloroflexota bacterium
TTGCCCGCCACATCTTCCTGCGGGATGGGGCTTTCGAACATCGCAACCTGGTCATACTGCTGCAGCGTGCTGAGAAACTTGACCGCATTGGCGGCGTTGTCCAGCGTGGCGTTGAAGTCGAGGTCGAGGATAAACTGCTCCGGCACGACGGCAAAGATCGCCTGCAGCGCCGCATGAAGGTCATACCAGGTGCGCGCCTTGAGCTTGGCCGACATATAGCCCTGGCGCACAGCCTCGGCGCACTGCTCGGCCCAGGCCGCGGGCGGCATGTCCATCGCCCACCAGGAGATCGGGCACCATTCACGCCGCTTGTTGCCGAGCAGCCGGTAGGCCGGCACGCCCAGCGCCTTGCCCATGGCGTCGAACAGCGCCATCTGAACGCCCGCGCCCAGTTCGTCGCGCCACATGATCTCGGCAGGATTCTGGCCGACGACCTGCGCTTCGACCTGGGGCGGGACCTTAGCCCAGGTGTAGTTGGGCAGCGTCTCGCCCCAGCCGACGATGCCGTTGTCCAGCGTCACTTTGCAGATCTGCGTGATGCGCCAGTGGGGCAGCCAATACTGCATAGTCTCGTTGGTGTGGGGCGTGAAGGGCACGTCCAGATGGATCAATTCCAGACTTGCGACATTCATGGACAAATGCTTTCTAGATGCAGTGAGCGGTTTTACCTGGGTGGGAAATCGTTTATAGTCTAGCACAGCGCCCAACGCCACGCCAGGGAGAGGAGCGCCGAACTCCGTTGACGCCACCTTCGCCCAGGCCCTACAATAGACACAAGCGCAGTTCTAAAGCAGTTTTCGTCCCGCGCCTCATGGCTGGTCATCATGGGCCTGCGGCCGCGGGCGAACAGTCATGCTCAAATGGAGGTCCAAGATGGCAGGCAAAGAGCCAAAACCCAAACCTGTGACCATGCAGAACACCAAGGCGGAGATGCTTGACGCCTACAACGAAGTGTTACAAATGCTCCAGGAGAAGCGGGCGGCTGAGATCAAACCGCAAGAGCGCGCCGAGGAGAAAAAGGTGAAGGAAGCCGTCCAGACAGCAGATACCCTCTCCACCGAGGGGATCGTACAGGGGGTGAGTACCCTCCGGGCCGAGATCGGGCGGCTGCTCAGCCAGCTCTCCGACCGGCTCGAAGAGGAGGTCAGCCGCTATCGTCAAGTCAAGCTGGCGCTTGAGGCCAAGGAGAAGGAGGTACAGGACGTTTTTGAGATCGAACGGTCGGCGCTGAGCCTGGCCGCCTTGATCGAAGCCCAGCACCAAAGGCGTGAGCAGACCGAGGCGGAACTGGCCGCACGCCAGGCGCAACTGGCGCAAGAGATCGAGGCCACGCGCGCGGCGTGGGCCGCAGAGAAGGCCACACACGAGGCCGCCATCCAAGAGCGCAACGCCGAGGAGCAGAAACGCAGACAGCGGGAGCAAGAGGAATACCTCTACACTTTTCAGCGCGAGCAGCAGTTGGCGCGTGAACGCTTCGAAGACGAGCGGGCCAGGCTCGAACGCGAGCTCATCTCCCGCCGCGAGCAGGTAGAAGAAGCCTTGGCCGATCGCGAACGAGCCGTTGCCGACGCCGAGACCGAGCTCAATACGTTGCGCCAGCAGGTCGCCACCTTCCCGCGTGAGATGGAAGCAGCAGTGAGCCGGGCAGTGAAAGAGGCGGTACAGCGCGTCGAAACCGAGGCCAAGAACCGCGATGAACTGCGTAAACGAGAGTTCGACGGGGAACGCAACGTGCTCCACACCCGCATCGAAGCCTTGGAGAAACTCGTGGCGAGCCAAAACGACCAGATCGCGCGCCTGACCCAGCAGGTCGAGAAGGCCTACGGCCAGGTACAGGACATCGCCGTCAAGGCCATTGGCGGCCCCACACATGCACTCTCGCCTATGCCGCCCTTCGATTCCAGCCGGCGACCGGCGCAAGAAGCCTGACACCCTTCACCTTCTGAACCAACGCCAACTATCCGGAGGAACTATGTCGCTGACCTTGCAGACCACGCCCACCGCCCAGATCCGGATCGGCCACGCCCGCGCCGATATCACGCCGCCGGTCGGCATCTATCACCCCATGTGGGGCGCGGCGCGCCACCACCGCGCCACCGGCATCCACCGCCCGCTCGCCGCCGATATCCTGGTCTTTGCCGCGGCGGATGGTTCCTCTCCCTGGGCGCAGGCGCAGTTCGACATGGTCGGGCTGGGGCCAGACGACCACAAGGCCATGGCCGCCGCCATCGCCGCGGGCGCGGGGCTGCCCGCCGATCGGGTGGTGCTGGCCTATTCACATACCCACGCCGGCGGTCTGTTCAGCCGCGACCGCGCAACCCTGCCCGGCGGCGAGTTGATCGTCCCCTACCTCGACACGGTGCGCGCCAAGGTGCAGGCCGCGGCCGCGCTGGCCGCAGCCCAGATGGGCGACGCCACCCTTTCCTACGGCGTGGGACGCTGTGACCTGG
The DNA here is from genome assembly GCA_003577365.1 of Chloroflexota bacterium. Lineage (GTDB taxonomy): Bacteria > Chloroflexota > Anaerolineae > Caldilineales > Caldilineaceae > QEUY01. Next base: position 2,451 of record QEUY01000494.1, read on the forward strand.
CCGCCAACCGCGATTACTGGGATGAGCAGCGCGGCCTCTATGCCTGCGGCTTTAACCCCGACGCCCGCGCCGACGACACGCTGCTGGTGGTGCGCGCCGCCGCGCCCGACGGGCGGCGGCTGCTCACGCTGGTCAACTATGCCTGCCACCCCACGACCTTGGCCTGGGACAACACGCTGGTCAGCCCCGACTATGTGGGCGCGCTGCGCGCGACCGTCGAACAGGCGACGGGCGCGCCCGCAGTCTTTACCCTGGGTGCGTGCGGCGACCTGGGTCCACGCCACGGCTTCACCGGCGATCTGGCCGTGGCCGACCGCAACGGTCGCCGCTTGGGCCATGCGGCGCTGGCCGCGCTCGAAGCCCTGGACCCGCCCGGCCACGACTTTGCCTACGCTGGGCCGGTCGTATCGGGCGCGACGCTGGGGACCTGGCTGCCCGCACCCCAAAGTGAAACACGCCAGGCTGAGGCGCGGCGCTTCGGCGGCGGACGCTATATGGTCGACCTGCCGCAGAAGCCGCGGCCCGACGCCGATGCGCTCCAGCGCGAGCTGGCAGACTGGCTGGCGCGCCAGCACGAGGCGGACGCCGCGGGCGATGCCAGCGCCGCGCGCGACTATGGAGCGCGCGCCGAACGCGCACGGCGCTGGCTGAACCGGCTCACCAGCCTGCCCGCAGGCGACCGCTACCCCTATCCCTTCACGGTGCGGCGCATGGGCGACGGCTTCTGGGTCGGCGTGGGCGGCGAACCGTACAACTATCTTCAGACCGAACTGCGCCGCCGCTTCCCCGACCACCCGGTCGTGGTGACGGTGCTGGCCGGAGAGTCAGGCGTTGCCTATCTGCTCCCTGCCGACCGCTACGGCAAGGGTCTCTACCAGGAGGAGCCGTCGATCCTGGCCCCCGGCTGTCTAGAAACGCTGATCGACGCCGTCACGGCGCGCATGACAGAGTTGCTATAATTACCCGCCAAACGGCTGGCCGAAGCGTTCGGCATGGGCGATCTCGTCCAGCCGCTTGCGGTTCTTGCGCCCCGCGCCCACCTTGCCCGCCGGATAGCCAAAGGGGATCAGCATCAAAATCATCCGTTCGCGGGGCACACCCAGCAGTTCCTTGATCTCCGGGGTGTTGCCGCTGGTGACGACGTTGGAGCCGACCCCTTCGGCCCAGGCGGCCAGCATCATGTCCTGGGCGGCGCGTGACCCGTCCATATAGCCGGTGGTATTCTCCGGCACGACCACGGCGATCGCCAGCGGCGCATCGGCGATGTATTTGCCCGTGGAGGCCAGCGCGCCCAACTGGCGCAGGGTGGCGCGGTCGCGCACCACGACAAAGTCCCAGCCCTGGCGGTTGCGCGCGCTGCCCGTCAGCCGCGCCGCCTCCAGAATGCGTGCGACCACCCCATCGGGAATCGGTCGATCTTGATACTCGCGCACGGCCAACATCGTGCGAATGGCGTCAAATACCTGCATGATCTGGTCCTTTCTATGGCGCATTCCTCCATCTCTCATTATACACACATCCATGCTGTATGCCCTGTCTTGCCCTGGCCGCGGCGCGCCGCTAGAATAGAGCCAGCCGGCCACGC
>QEUY01000495.1 GCA_003577365.1 Chloroflexota bacterium
ATGGTGGAGGATGCCTTTGTCAACCAGTTGATCCTGGAGAAGCACATTGTCATCGCCCCCGGCAGCGAGCTGATCGTCGCACCGGTAAATGGGATCATCAGCATCCTGCTGTTTGTGGCGGTGGGGGTGGCGCTCAATCGCTACCGCCGCACGCGCCGGGCGACGCAGTTCGCCTGATGCCTGTCGTGGTTGCAGTGGGGGCGCGCAGTGAGGTATCAGGTGTGCCCAGAGGGTCACAGCAGAGGGGCCTGCCATGAATACGGTTTATGGGTCCGGGGCTGGTGTGTCCGGCCTTGCCGCTCCTGATTGGACGGCGCTGGGGCGGCAGTTCGACGGTCCAGGCGTGGCGGCGATCGCGCTGATGGGCAGCCATGGCCGCGGCGACGCGGGGCCATACAGCGACGTAGATTTGGTGCGGTTTCTGGCCGAGGAGGCTCCCCACCCGGCGGGGGACGGCAGCCACTGGATCGATGGACGCTTGGTCGTGGTCAGCACGCACACGCCGGCATCGGCGGCGCGCATCTTGGTCGACCCTGAGGCGGCGTGCCAGAACCTGATGGGGCTGCGCACGGCGCGGGCGCTGGTGGATCGTGACGGCCATTTTGCGGCGCTCCAAGCGCGGGCGCAGGCCTTTCGCTGGGATGCGGCGATGCAGACACGCGCCAATGGGCGCGCCGCAGAGCTGTTGGCGGGCTGGATCGAGGAGGCGCATAAGGGGTTGGAAGGGTTGCGCCGCGGCGACACGGGCCGTCTGCTCAACGCCCAGTTTGGGCTGTCGTGGGGGCTGTCCACAGTGATGATGGTGCAGCGCGGTATCCTGTTGGCAAGCGATAACGACGTGTGGGATGGCATCAACCGGGTGCTGGGCGAAGACTCGACCTGGGTGCGGCTGCGCCATGCTGTGTTTGGGTTGGGCTGCGATCCAGGGGGGCTGTCTGGGCTGCAGGCGCGGGTGCGCGCCGGGTTGGCGCTCTATGTCGAGACCGTGGCGCTGATGCATGAGGCGCTGCCCGAACCGCAGCGTGCCATGATCCTGGCGACCTGCGCGCGCATCCAGACGTTTTGGAAAAGAGGCGAATGATGGCGGCGCGTACGCTGGCGGGCGCGGTGGTGCTGGCCGCGGGCTTGGGCACTCGCTTTTGGCCCTATAATGTGGTGCGCCAGAAGGCGGCGTTCCCAATTGCGAATGTGCCGGCGGTGCGGCGCATCGTGGACGATCTGGCTGCGTTGGGCCTGAACCGCGTGGCGGTCGTAGTGGGCGCGGGCGAGGCGAGCGTGCGCGCGGCGCTGCGCGGCTGTTCTGCCGAGGTGCGCTTTGCACAGCAGTTTGGGATGGGGGGGAGCGCGCCGGCGGCGCTGGCAGGTATGTCGCTCTTCGACGGCGACTGTCTGATCGTGGCGGGCGACGTGGTGACGGCGCGCGCCAACCTGGCGGCGATGGTCGAACGCTGGTCGTTGGGTCAAGAGGCCGCGCTGGCGCTGGTGCAGCCATTGGGCGAGGAACGCCCGCAAGATTGGTTGGTGGCGCATGTGGCGGGGGAGCAGTTGGCCGGCGTGGAGGGGCATCCGCGTGAGGGGACAGAGCGGCTGGCGGGCGTCTATGTCTGGCCGCAGGCGCACCTGGGCGCGCTGCGCGATAACCCTGGCGTGATGGACCGTGTGCCGGTGGGTGGGATGCCGCCGGTGGAGGCCGAGATCGCGCGCTCGCTGCAGATGCTGATCGACGAGGGTGAGACGGTAGGCGCGGTGGCAGCATCCGGCTTTCATGTGGACCTGGACAAGCCGTGGCATATTCTGGAGGCGAACACACGGGTTGTCGAGGCCATGCAGCAGGCGCTGGAGACGAGTGTGATCCCCACGGGCAGCGTGATCCATGAAGGGGCCGAGATCGAAGGCAAGGTCGTGCTGGGGCAGGGCTGCCGCATCGGCAGCCGCGTGGTGATGCGCGGCGATGTCTGGTTGGGCGACGGGGCGCAGGTGCTCAACGGCGCGATCTTGGATGGGCCTGTGATCGTGGGGCCGGGGACGGTCGTGCGCGATTACTGCCAGATCGGGGGGCATAGCACGCTGGGGTCGCGCGGCGTCTATGGGCATGGGGCCGAGTTCAGCGGCGTCAGCCTGGAGACGGTCTACTGCTATCACTACTGCGAGATTTGGGGCGTGGTGGGGCAGGGGGTGGATTTTGGCGCGGCGACGGTCTGCGGCAATTTGCGCTTTGACGACGGCGCGACCGCTTGGCGCGTGAAAGGCAGGCGAGAGACCCCGGCGCACGCGGCCAACGCCGCCTATTTCGGCGATTTCTGCCGCACAGGGGTCAACGCCATCATTATGCCGGGGCGACGCATTGGCGTCTACAGCGTGGTGGGCGCGGGCGTGGTGGCCTATGACGATGTGCCCGACCGCCAACTGGTGACGCTCAAGCAGGAGGTGACCACGCGGCCGTGGGGGCCTGAGCAGTACGGCTGGTAGCCGGTATTGGCGGCTGGTGTTGATGGCTGGTTGCGCTATACCCGCTCCAGCCGCCACTGCCAGAAGGGCAGCGGGAAAACGTCCTCGGCAAAGTGGGTCACACGCTCCGGCCCGAAGAAGAGCTTGGCGAGCTGATTGCGGTTTAGCTCGGCGTGCTCGCGCCCGCGCCAGAGCGTGAACGAGGCGGTATCCTCTTGGACCTGGATCGCATGATGGCCGAAGGCGCGCAGGATCGCGCCCGGTGCGGCTAGGTAGAGCATCCCAGCATAGTCCACCTGCACAGGGATGCCCAACTGCGCGAGCAGGGCGGTCAAGGGGTGGCCCACGGCAGGCGTGACCACGGTGAGCTGTTGGCGGCTGAGCGCGTGGCCGTCGCCGGCGCGGCCCGAGGTGCTGAGGGAGGGATCGTCGAGCCGGTCAAAACAGGCGCGGGCCAAGCCGGCGACATCGGCGGCGCTGCCTGCCCAGTCGATGATCTGATTATCGTGCAGCAGCACATAGGCCGATGGCGCATGGTCCCGCTCGGCGACAAAGATTGACGACGGCTTGCGCGACAGCAGCAGCCGCCAGAGCGCCGGGGTGCGGACCGCCCCCAGCGCGCCGCTGTTGTGCAGATCGACCAGGCGCGGCAACTCGTCGTCGCCGGCTGGGCGGCAGTGGACAGTCTCCGGCAGGAGGGGCAGCAGGCCGATGTTGGCGCGGTCGAAGCGGTAGGTGTGGACGATGCCGGCGCGCTCCCAGCCAAAGGCGCGATACCAGTTGGCGATGTCGGTGCTGAGCAGGCCGACATGGCAGCCCAGGTCGACCATGCGCGCCTGGGCCGCGCGCATCAGCCGTTCGCCGAGGCCCTGGCGACGGTAGGCGGGCAGCGTCCCCACACAGTTGATGCCGCCGACGCGCAGGGTGACATCGCCGAGACGGATATCGTTGCACCACAGCCCTGTCGAGGCGACAAGGCGTTCTCCGCCGGCGATCACGAAGACGTTGTGCAAGTTGTCAGGGGCATAGACATGCGGCCAGTCGGTCTCGATCGTCGGCTCTCGGCCCACCGATGTGCGGAAGACATAGTTGACTAGGTCCAAAACGGCGGTGCGCTCGTCGAGACGGGCAGGGCGCGGCCCTTCTAAGTGTGGCTGCATGGTGTATCGGCCCCTTGTGGTGATCAGGAGTTGGCGATCAGGGATAGTATCGATTTGTCGAGATTGGGCAGGCCGCGCAGGAGTAAATGCGCTCCTGCGCGGCCTGCTGTGGCGCACCGGTCGTGACGCCGGCTAGGCGTCATCCTGGTCGAAGGTCTCCAGCGTGCGCGACAGGTCGGCCAAGATGTCATTGGCGCTGCGCGCTTGGAAGCGCTGCCAGAGATGGTCGGCCAAGGCGCGCGGGTTGGCGCTGACGCCCTGCAGTTGGAAGTACTCGCAGACGCGACGTACATCGCGGCTGAGAATAAAGCGCGCGTTGCTGTTGCCTTTGGCGTTGGTCACCTGGGGGAAGTCGATGATGGTCATCTCGTCTGCCCAGTAGAGGATGTTGTAGGCGGATAGGTCGCCGTGGATCATATCAC
>QEUY01000496.1 GCA_003577365.1 Chloroflexota bacterium
ATCCTCGGCGACCATGATATGCCCAGGATAGCCCCGATGCACCAGTTCGGTCATCTCCTGCAAGAGGCTCCAGGCTTCGGGCAACTCGCCGCCCTGGTCGCCCTTGACGTTGCGCATGTAGAGCACAGAATCCACGCGGAACCCGTCTACATGATATTCGTCCAGCCACATGCGCAGGTTGTCGAGGATGAAGCGGCGCACCTCTGGCCGCGAGAAGTCGGGCCGGGGGCCAAAGAGCGTCTCGGCGCGCCAGTCGTTGTAGAAGTAGATGCCGCCGCCCTCGCCTTCATACCAGCCGTCGAAGCGCCACAGGTCTAGGTCTTCCGGCCCAAGGTGGTTGTAGACCACGTCGAGCAGCACGGCGATGTCCCGGCGGTGCAGTTGCTTGACAAAGCGTTTGAAGGCGTCGGGGCCGCCATAGGCCTGGCGCACGGCAAAGAGATGGACAGGGTTATAGCCCCAGGGCAAGTCGCCCGAAAACTCGATGATCGGCATGACTTCGATGGCGTTGACCCCCAGCGCCGCCAGATAATCCAGCCGGCCCAGCACCTCGTCAAAGGTGCCCGGCTCCAGCTTGCCTGCCTTGTTGAACGAACCGATATGCATTTCGTAGATCGCCAACTGGTTGAGCGGCGGCGGTGTGAAGGCGTCGCCCTCCCAGTCGAAGCGGTGCGGGTCATAGACCAGGCAGTCGCCCTTGACCGCGCTGACGGCGCGCGCGTACGGGTCCATGCGCGACAACCCGCCATAGGGAGTTTCCAGCCAATAGCGATAGGGGTCGCCCGGTTTGAGGCCGGGGATCTCGAGCGACCAGATGCCGTTGCCCTCCACCTGCATGAGGTGTTTGCGCGGTGTCCAGCGATTAAATGCGCCCACCACAGAAACGCTGCTGGCGTGGGGGGCCCAGACGCGAAATATCACGCCCTCGCTTGTGGGCGTGGCGCCCATCGGCGCGGCCTGAGACACCCCGGCGAATTCTGAGGCCTGGGTTAACAATGACATAGGAATCAGTCTTTCTTGTACTTAATATGACACAGAGAGGACAGGGCCGTGGCGAGCGGCCTGGCCGCGCCGCTACCGTGAGCCTTGGTCGAGGGTCTGTTCGACTTTGCGCAGGGCTTGGTTGAGTTCGCCGGCGCTGCTGAACTGCTCAGCCGCCACCCACTCCAGCCGGTCGAGCACGGCCAGCGGCGCATGGCGTTTGCGCGCATACTCGACCGCCTCTACGCCCGAGGCCGGGTATTGCAGCCCATGCAAAAACTTCTGGATGTCGTCCAGGGTCACCCGGTCGTCGACCGGTTCGCCGGCCAGGCTGCCGCCTGCTCTGCCGGAGCCGCCGCGGGTCGGGTCCACATCGGGGCCGCCGCTGCGTGGTTGCTTGTCTGCCATTTCTTTCTCCATTCATCCGTTTCTATCTGCAGGGGAAACAGCGAGGTGGCTGTTACTGTAGCAGTTTGGCTTGGCGGCGACCATCTATCCCGGTACAGCCGCGGGGTACGGCAGCAGATGCAAACCGGCTGCGCCGCGCTGGGCGAGGCACGCGCTAGACCGCACGCTGTGCATCGCGGCTCTGCTGTGACCTATGGCAGAAGCGCGCAGTCCGAGTAGACTGGCGTGAGATCGCAATTGAACCTAAGGAGAGGGCCAACCATGGCGCTGATCGGTTACCACTGTTCACACGAAAATTACCCGCCCAGTGAGTTGCTTCGCCTGGCGCGCCTGGCCGAGGACGCAGGCTTTGCCGCGGCCATGTGTTCGGACCATTTTCACCCCTGGCGTGAAGGGGGGCAGAGCGGGTTCACTTGGTCGTGGCTGGGGTCGGCCTTGGAAGCCACCCAGCTTTCCTATGGCATGGTCTGCGCGCCGGGCCAGCGCTATCACCCGGCGATCATTGCCCAGGCCGCGGCCACCCTGACCGAGATGTATCCTGGGCGGCTGTGGTGCGCCTTTGGCAGCGGGCAGTATCTGAACGAGCATATCACCGGCGATGGCTGGCCGCCCAAAGCGGTGCGCCAACAGCGCCTGCGCGAGGCGGTGGACGTGATCCGCGCCCTGTGGGCTGGGGAGACGGTCACCCATGATGGGCTGGTGCGCGCGGAGGAGGCCAGGCTCTATACGCGGCCCTCGCAGCCGCCCGCCGTCTTGGGCGCGGCGCTCAGCAATGAAACAGCGGAGTGGATGGGCAGTTGGGTCGACGGCATCATCACCACGGTCAAACCGCCCGACGATCAGCGCCGTTTTATCGAGAGCTTCCGCCGCGGTGGGGGCGAAGGCAAGCCGATGTATCTACAGGCCTTGGTCTCCTATGCCTCCGATATGGAGAGGGCGCGGCAGGGCGCGTGGGAGAACTGGCGCAACAATCTGTTTGGCAACCGCATCCAGGCTGATCTCAAAATGCCGCAGGATTTCGACGCGGTGGGCAAGATGGTGCGCGTCGAGGAGATGGATCAATACCTGCGTATCTCGTGCGATCTCGACCAGCATATCGCATGGCTGCGCGGCGATATCGCGCTGGGCTTTGAGCGCATCTTTGTCTTTTCCGCCACCCAGGATCAGACGGCTTTGATCCGCGACTTTGGCCGGCATGTGCTGCCTGCGCTGGCAACCTAGCCGCCCGACCAGCGCACCGGCAGCCGCTGCACCCCGCGCATGATCGGGTGGGTGCGCCAGCGCAGGCTCTCCGGTGCGACGGCCAGTTCTAGATTGGGCAGGCGATCCAACAGCGCGGCCAGCGCCACGCGGCCTTCCAGCCGCGCCAAGGGCGCGCCCAGACAGTAGTGGATGCCCAGCCCAAAGCTCAGGTGGCGGTTGGGGTCGCGGCGGATGTCAAAGGTCTCTGCCGCGGGGAAGGCGGTTTCGTCGCGGTTGGCGCTGCCCAACACCACGCTGACCGCATCGCCGCGGCGGATCAGCACCTCGCGCAGCTGTACATCCTCCGCCGCAAAGCGCATCGGCGCGCGTTCCACCGGCGAGTCGTAGCGCAGCATTTCTTCAATCGCGAGCGGCAGCAGCGCCGGGTCGCCGCGCAGCTGTGCCGCCGCGGCGGGGTGCTGGAGCAGCGCCAACGTGCCGTTGCCGATCAGGTTGACGGTCGTCTCGTGGCCGACCACGACCAGCAGCAGGATCATGCTGAATAACTCTTCCTCGCTCAACACATCGCCCGCTTCTTCGGCGTGCAGCAGCGACGTGACCAGGTCGTCGCACGGACGGCTGCGCCGCGCTGCAAAGACGGCGCGCAAATAGTCGATGAAGTCCTGCATCAGTTGGCGCGATTTGGCGAGCTTTTTGGCGTTGCGCGCTTCGTCGGCGCTGGGCGCGACCAGCGCATTGGACCAGGTGCGGAAGCGGTTACGGTCACGCGTGGGGATGCCCAACAGGTCGGCAATCACGATGATCGGCAGCGGCAGCGCAAAGGCGTCGATCAGATCGGCCTGGCCCTGTGGCTGTATCCGATCCAGCAGCTCATGCGCCACCGCCTCGACGCGGCCCTGAAGCTGGTCGACCATGCGCGCCGTGAAGGCCTTGTTGACCAGCCCGCGCAGCCGCGTATGGTCGGGCGGGTCCAGGTTGAGCATATGGTTGCTCAACAGACGCAGGAGGGGTGGTTGATCGGGCAGGGCGGCGCGTTCGGCAGGCGTCATGGTGTTGCGCACGTCCTTGACAAAGCGCCGTGCATCGCGCAGCACCGCCACGGCCTCGTCATAGGTCGTGATAAAACAGGTTGCGCCCGCGCCGCCGGCATTGGCGCGGCGGTAGACCGGCATTTCCTGGCGCATCTGCGCATAGACCGTGTAGGCCTGCGCCTTGAAGCGCGGCCCAAATAGGTCATAGGTGGGCAAAGTGGAGGGGACGGAAGTGTGGCGCGTCGGCATTTCCTGAGTTGGTATAAGAATTGGTGCGGCAGTGGGATGCGTGGCCGGCTGGCTCTATTCTAGCGGCGCGCCGCGGCCAGGGCAAGACAGGGCATACAGCATGGATGTGTGTATAATGAGAGATGGAGGAATGCGCC
>QEUY01000497.1 GCA_003577365.1 Chloroflexota bacterium
ACACGCTGGCGCTGACCACCGGAAAGCTGCTTGGGCTTGCGGTCCAGCAGGTGACCGATATCCAGGATGTCTGCCGCCTCCTTCACCCGCCGGTCAATCTCCGACTTGGGCGTCTTGCGCAGCTTGAGGCCAAAGGCCATGTTGTCATAGACGCTCATGTGCGGGTAGAGCGCGTAGCTCTGGAAGACCATGGCGATGTCGCGGTCCTTGGGCGGCACGTCGTTGACCACCCGATCCCCGATCAAAATATTGCCGTCGCTGATCTCCTCCAGACCCGCCAAAAGGCGCAGACTGGTCGTCTTGCCACAACCGGATGGCCCGACGAAGACCAGGAACTCCTTGTCCTCAATATGGATATTGAGGTCGTTGACCGCAACTACATCACCAAACCGCTTGTACACATGGTCATACGTTACACTAGCCATTTAGTTTTTTCTCCTCTGGAGGCACACGAAAGATAGGAACGTTTGGGATTTTTTTCATGCGTTGAAGAACGCAGGGGCGAACTGGGCAAAGTATAACACAGCCCAATAAAAGCGCGCAACTCTGTTTTTGGAGGCCAGATTCGTTGAGACCCTCTAGATGAATCCGCCAACTTCAGAAACAAAAAAGCATGTGCGCGGGAGATTCGAGTGCACTATGCGACAGGACTACTCAGGGCAATCGTCGGCGTAGAGATCCCTATTGCCCACAGCGAAGGCAAGTGGAAGGTCAGCCAAAACCGGCCTGAGCACGATCGCGCCGGTGTGGTGGCCGGGTTGCGCGGGCACGGCGGCCTAGACGGTGTCATGGCCGCCCTTATCGAACAGACTATTTGAGACGCCGCGGATCCAGCGCGTCGCGCAGCCCGTCGCCGACGTAGTTGATCGAGATCACGGTCAGGAAGATCATCAGCCCCGGAAAGACGGCCATCCACCAATGGCCCTTGCGCATCTCGTCCTGCGCGCCGTTGAGCATGTTGCCCCAAGTCGGCGTGGGCGGCTGCACGCCAAAGCCCAGAAAACTCAGCCCCGACTCGGCGATGATCGTGGACGCGACTAATAACGTGGCGGCCACGATGATGGGCGTGGCCGTGTTGGGCAGCAGATGACGAAAGACGATGCGCAGATTGCGGACACCCAAGGCGCGCGCCGCCACGACAAACTCCTGCTGTCTCAGCCCAAGCACCTGGCCGCGCACCAGGCGCGCCACCCCGGTCCAAGAGAGCAGCCCCAAAATCAGCACAATCCCGCCCAGCCCGCCCGCGGCGCGCAGCAGCGGGACATCCACATTGCGCATGAGCAGGGTCAGGAGGATCAACATCAAGAGGCGCGGCAGCGCAAGCAAGAGATCGGTCAGCCGCATCAGCAGACCGTCCACCGCCCCGCCGTAGTAGCCGGCCAGCGCGCCGATCAGCGTGCCTAGGGCGATGCCGACGGCAGTCGCCAGCACCCCAATCGTAAGCGAGATGCGCCCGCCATAGAGCAGGCGCGTCAACACGTCGCGGCCCAATGTGTCCGTCCCCATCGGGTGCGACCAGCTCGGCGGGGCGCGGCGCTCGCGCAGGCTGCTCTTTTCCGGGTCATAGGGGCTGAGCACCGGCGCCAGCAGCGCCCCCAGGATCAAGAGCAGCAGCACCCCCGCGCCGAGCAGCGCCATCGCATGGCGGCGGAATGGCCGCCGGCCCCAGCCGCGCCCGGCGCGCGCGGGGCCGGCAGCAGCGGGAGCAAGCGTCAGCATACTGGCAATCACCGCCGGCTTTCTGCGCACAAACGCCTAGCCGTAGCGGACGCGCGGGTCGAGGTAGGCATAGAGGATGTCGGCGAGCAAATTGAACAGGATGATCAGACCGGCGTTGACCATGACGATCCCCATCAGCACCGGATAGTCGGAGCGTTGGGCATGCTGATAGAACAGCCGCCCCATGCCCGGCCAGGAAAAGATCGTCTCGGTAAAGAGCGCGCCGCCAAACAGCCCCGGCAGATCCAGCGCCAAGAGCGTGACCAGCGGCGTCATGGCGTTGCGCAAGGCATGGCCCCACACGATACGGCGCTCCGGCAGCCCCTTGGCGCGCGCCGTACGGATATAATCCAGGTGGATCACCTCGAGCATCTGGCCGCGCAGATAGCGCGTATAGCTGCCGGCCCCCAACAGCGCCAGCATGCTCACCGGCAGGATCAGGTGTTGGAGCCGCTGCCCAACCGTCGGCGTGATCACATCATAGGGCGCGACACCGCCGCCGGGCAGCAGCGGTTTGCAGTCGGCGCAGTCCCACAGATGCGACCAGGCGAAGCCCGTGGATGGGCTGGTGGGGTTGTGGAGCAGCACATTAAAGAGCATGATCAAAAGCAGCCCAAACCAGAAGATTGGGATCGCCTGGCCCACGAAGGCCCAAAAGGTCGCCACATGGTCGAAGAGCGAATAGGGGTGCAGGGCCGAATGGACTCCGATCGGCAGGGCGATCAAGAGCATCACCACAAAGGCGGTGCTCATCAACTGCAACGTATAGGGCAGCCGTGCGCCGATCTCGGCCAGCACGGGCCGCCGCGTCACCAGGCTCGTCCCCCAGTCGCCCACGGCAACGCGCCTGGCCCAATGCCAATAGCGGATATACAGCGGCTGATCCAGCCCCAACTGCGCTTCCAGCCGCGCCGCGTCTGCCGCCGAGATGTTGGGGTTGCCTTCGTACATCTCGCCCACGCCGCCCGGCGCCAGCGCGATCAGCCCGAAGACCACCATGCTGATAAGGATGAGCAGCGGCACGGCTTGGAGCAGCCGCCGGACGATGTACGTTGACATAGCATAAGGACATGAAGGCCTTTACCAAAAACAACGGGTCGGCATGAGCCATGCTACCCCTTGTCTCCACATGCTACACCATGCCAACCCGCGTCCCCAACTGTCTATACCCTACTGCAGATCCCATTCCTCCATATTCCAGCCCTGCCCCGACCAGGGGTTGATGACAAACCCCGTGACATTGGCGCGGGCCAGGTGCAGCTCGGAGCGGTCATAGAGATAGATTTGGGGCAGTTCGGCGTCCACTTGTTCACAGACAGTCTGATAGTCCGCCTTGCGCGCCGCCATGTCGGGCGTCTTGGCAGCGGCCTCCAGGGCCGCGTCCGCCTTGGCGTTGACCCAGCGGCTGTAGTTAAAGCCCGCGCCGCCATTGGCCTCCACCGGCATCTGCGAGCTATGGAAGTAGCTGAAAAGCAGTTCATGCGGGTCGATGCCGTCGCTGGTGCTGTACATCAACACGTCGAAGTGGCCGTGCTTGCGAAACGCGCCCGCGCCCCAACTGCCAAACAACTCGGCGCTGGGCACATTCTCGATATAGAAATCAATCCCCACCGCACGCGCCATCTCCACGATCAACTGCTGGACTTCCTCACGCAGTTGGCTACCGGAGGTCGTCTGAAGCTTGAGACGCAGCGGCGTGCCTGCCTCGGCATACTGGCAGCCGTGACACTCGCGGATGCCGTCGCCGTCCTCGTCGACAAACCCGGCTTCGTCCAACAGGTGGGCTGCTTGCTCAGGGTCATAGACCGAAGGCGCAATATCGCACTTGGCCCAGCCGAGGCTCAACTCGCTGACGCCCACCGTGGTCGCGCCGTAGAGCAGTTCGTCGACGATCAACTGCTTGTCGATCGTAGCCTGGATCGCCTGGCGCACGCGCACATCGCCCAAGAGGGGGTGCGGATGGTGAAGCGGGTCGTCGGTGGCGTCGAGCGTGGGGTCGGCCAGGTTCAGGACCAGCCGCTCGGTGCTGGGGCTGGGCCGCGCATAAAGCACGACCGCCGGATTGTCCTCGAATTCGGGCACGTCAGCCTCGGTCAGACCCCACAGAATATCCACTTCGCCGGAGGTGATCAACGCCTTGCCCACTTCGTGGCTGGGGATGATGCGCACGACCACCCGATCGACTTTGGGCAGGTCGGGCGCGCCGCGGTAGTGCTCATTTTTGACATAGACCATGCGGTCGCCCTGCGCCCACTCTTGCAGCACAAAGGGGCCGGTGCCGACCGG
>QEUY01000498.1 GCA_003577365.1 Chloroflexota bacterium
ACCTATGTCGCGCCAACTACCTGAACGAGTCCAGCAAAAGCTGATCAACCTGCCCGACAGCCCCGGCGTCTACCAGATGCTCGACGGCGAGGGCAAGGTAATCTATGTCGGCAAGGCGATTGTGCTGCGCAATCGCGTGCGCAGCTACTTCCATGCCTCAGCCCAGCACACGCCTAAAACCCAGGCGTTGGTCGAAGAGATCCGCGATATCACCTGGTGGGTCACGCAAACCGAGTTGGAAGCGCTGGTGCTTGAGAACGAGCTGATCAAACGCTATCAGCCGCACTATAACATCCGGCTCAAGGACGACAAGTCCTTTCCCTACATCAAAGTCAATTGGCAAGACGACTTCCCCAAAATCGAAGTCGTGCGCAAGATGCAAAAGGACGGCGCACGCTATTTCGGTCCCTATACGAGCAGCCGCGCCTGTTATCAGACGTTGGATGCGCTGCGCCGCGTCTTCCCCTATCTGGATTGCGACCGCGTGATCACGGGGCAGGATGAGCGCCCCTGTCTCTATTTCCATATCAAAATGTGCGGCGCGCCGTGCATCGGCGCGCAGAGCAAACAGGAATATCGCGCCACGATCCAGCAGTTGATGGATTTTCTGCACGGCGACGCCGAACGCGTGCTGAACCAATTGGAGGCGCAGATGGAGCGCGCCGCCGAAAATATGCAATTTGAACTGGCCGCGCTCTACCGCGACCGGCTCAAGAGCGCGCAGCAGATCGCCGAGCAGCAGACCATCGTCAGTAACCAGGTTGAAGACGCCGACTATGTGGCGCTGGAACAAGACCCGCGCACCGGCGACACCGCCGTGCAGGTCTTTATGGTGCGCCATGGCCGGCTGATCGGCCGCGAGACCTTTATGCTCGAAGGCGCCGACGTACCCCAGGCCGAGGTCAACCAACAGGGGCTGCTGGTGGGCATCTTTATCCAGCAGTTCTATGACAGCGCCGCCTTTATCCCAGGCATGATCTTGGTGCAGGCCATGCCCGGCGACCGGATCGTGCTGGAAAGCTGGTTGAGCGAGCGCCGCGGCGGCAAGGTCGAATTGCGACTGCCGCAGCGCGGGGCCAAACGCGAATTGATGGCGCTGGCGCATCAAAATGCTGCCGAATATCTGCGGCTACAGCAGGCCGAATGGATGGCCGACAGCCACCGCCAGACCCAGGCCGTCTCCGAACTGCAGGCCGCGCTCCAGCTTGACCAGCCGCCGATGCGCATCGAGTGTTTCGACATCAGCACCCTGCAGGGGACAAACACGGTCGGGTCGATGGTCGTCTTTGCGCGCGGCACCCCGCTTAAGGCGGCCTACAAACGTTTCAAAATCCGCGGCAAGGGCAGCCAAGGCGAGCCGGACGACTTCGCCAGCATGCGCGAGATGCTGCGCCGCCGCTTCCGGCGCTTGGTCGAGAACGACGAAACCGCGGACCCCGGCAAAAAGGCGCGGCAGAACGACGAGAACTGGCGCATTCAGCCCGACCTGGTGATCATCGACGGCGGCAAGGGGCAGCTAGGCGTGGCCGTAGAGGTCTTCGAAGAACTGGGGCTGATGGGGCGCATCCCGCTGGTAGGGCTGGCGAAGCGCGAAGAAGAGATCTTCCGGCCCGGCGAGAGCGCCCCCCTCTGGCTCAAACGGGGCAGCCAGGCGCTGCATCTGGTGCAGCGAGTGCGCGACGAGGCGCACCGCTTCGCCATCACCTATCATCGCGACCTGCGCCGCAAAGGCCAGGTACGCTCTCAACTCGACTCGATCCGCGGTATCGGCCCGGCGCGGCGCAAGGCGTTGCTCACCTATTACAGCGGCGACCTGGACCGGATCCGCCAGGCGACCGTGGAAGAATTGACCGCGGTGCCGGGCATGAACCGGCGCGCCGCCGAACTGCTCAAAGCCCAACTCTAGCTTATCTCTAGACGCGCGGGCAATCCCCAGACGGTATCGACCGCATAGACCAGACAGACAAGGCCGAGCATGGATAATGCCGTTGTGGAGCAGGAGAATGCCTTCCGCGAGGTCGTGCAGCGCCTGGTCGCGTGGGGTCTGCCGCAGGATGAAGTCGAATATGCGCTGCAGGGCGCGGTGCAGGTGATGGATCTCTCCTCCGGCGCCCAACTCTTTGCCCAAGACACGCCGGTCACCGCCGTCTATCTGCTCAAATCCGGCGCCATTCAGCAAGAGCGGGTCATGCTCGACAAGCAGGGCCGGCGGCGCGTCCGTCTGCGCCGCCAGGCGCGGCCCGACGAGTGGGTCGGCCACTATGACCTGCTCTATAACCAGCAGTACACGACCCGCGCCCGTGCCCTCGAACCCTCGACCGTGATCGCGATCGACGCTGCGGCGATCAACCGGCTGCTCTACCGCTACCCCAAGCTGCGCCAGCGCATCGCGCCGCTGGAAAAGATCGGTCGGCTGCGCACCATTCCGCTCTTTGGCCTGTTGGACCTGACCGCACTCAGCTACCTGGCCGATGTCTGCGCGCTGGCGGTAATGGCGGCAAACACCGAGGTCTATAACACCGACGCGCCCGCCGACCGGCTCTATATCATCGATCAGGGGCAGGTGATCCTGCAGGGGCAGCCCCGCGGCCAGACTTGGCTGGGCAACGGCATGGCCTTTGGCTTCCTCGGCGCTCCGGCGCGCGGCATGAACCTGGCCCTGACGCCGCGCAGGCATACGGCGGTGACGGGTGTGCCGACCACCCTCTTTGTGCTGGAACGCCAGGATTTCATCGACCTGACCGGGCTGAACCCGGAGCGCCTCGGGCTGAGCCTGCGCCGTGCCGCCGAGGAGACGCTCGACAAGGTGACGGTCTTTGCGCGCTTTACGCCGCAGCAGCGCGCCACCCTCTTGGGCTATATGAGCCACTATCATATCCCCACCGCCCACCTCTTGATGCAGCAGGGCGAGATCAGCGACAGCCTATGGGTGCTGATGCCCGGCGGGCGCGCCACGCTGCGTGCTTTGGAGGGAGGGCAGGCGCTGCAACCCACGGTGGTCAGCGGCCCCAATTACTTCGGCGAGCTGGCGCTGCGCGTCGAACAGCCGCTCAACTCCACCGTGCAGGCCGAACCCAACAGCCAATGGCTGCGGCTGCAGACCGACGATTTCCATGCCTTTCTGCGTAAGCACGGGCCGGAGTTGGTCGACGAGCTGGTGCTCAGCCCGGCAGTGGAGAAGGCTCTAGGGCAGCGCGAAACCCGCCGCCGCTACGCCTGGCTGCAAAAGGGCGAAAACCTGGTGCTGTTTCAGCGCCGCCACTGGTTGGCGCTGCTGCGCAAGGTGCTCTTTGCCTTGATCCTCTTTGTGCTGGTGGGGTCGGCGGGGCTGGTGCTGCTGGGCACGCCGGGGCCACACCCGGTCTGGCTGTTCTGGCTCTTGAGCGGGGCCGCGCTGCTGGGCACGCTCCAATTCGCCTGGGGGCTGCTCGACTATCTCAACGACTATCTGCTGGTGACCAACCAGCGGCTGGTGCGCCAAGAGAAAGTGCTCTTTATCACCGAGATACGCCAGGCGGCTTTTCTGGAGCAGATCCGCAACATCGACGTCAGCGGCACCTTTTTCGGCAATCTGCTCGGCTATGGCGAACTGACGATCCAGACGGCGGCCACCAGCGGCGCGATCGCCTTTGACTTTGTACCCAACCCCAACGACCTGCGCGCCACGATCTTGGAACAGCAAAACCTGCGCCAGCAGCACTATCAAGCGTCGAGCAAGATGGTGATCCAAAACCTGTTGGAAGAGCGTTTTGGGCTGCGGCTGCGGCTGCCCAGCCGAGTGCTGCCCGAATCCGCGCCGCCGTCAGGGCGTGCCCCCAGCAGCCTCTGGCAGCGGGTACGCCATTCTCTGGACATTGGCGCGCACATGGAACTGCACGAGCAAGACAAGATCATCTGGCGCAAACATTGGATCATCCTGCTGGCTAAGATCGGCGGGCCGCTGACCATCCTCCTGGTCATCATCCTCTTGATCGCAGGACAACGCCTGCTGCCC
>QEUY01000499.1 GCA_003577365.1 Chloroflexota bacterium
GAAGGCGGCAGGTCATCTTGACGCTGCGCGACCCGCACGCCGGCGCGTGAAGCCTGACGTGGTTTCGGGGGTGCTTTTTCTAGCCCCCACCCGCGCCGCCGAGGCGGTGGACGTGGGCCGCGGCAACTATGCGGCGATCCTGGCGCAACTGCGCCGCATCGACCCACGGCTGGCCGGCTGGGTGCATGACCTCGACGGCGTCAAACCGCTGACCTGCTCCGGGCTGACGGGGCTGGAGCGCGCCACCGGCCAGGGGCGCGGCCAGTTGCGCCCGCAGCAAGAGGTCTGGGTGCGCTTTACCGGGCTGACGCCGGAGGTCAGCGCGGCGCTGCTGGCTGGCATCGCATGAACAAGAGAGGGTGCGGAGCTTGCAGCCGGGGTATCGGCATGTGCCTAGCCTCGCGACCGTGCGCCGCGTCTTGTGTACTATCTCGATTGAGGCGGTGGGCGCGTATTTGCAGGGACTACAGGGCAAGATGGGCGAGAGTGGACAAATCGTGATGCTGAACAGTGAACGCCTGCAAGGTCAAGCCGTGGACGGCAAGACCCTGCGCGGGGCCAGTGCCCATCAAGCCGCCCAGGGGCACTGCACCCATCTGGTGGCCGTCGTGCGGCATGAGGACGGGTTAGTGCTCAGCCAGGCCAGCACCCAGGCTAAGTTAGATGAAAGCACACAGGCGCAGGCTCTGCTGGCTGCCCTGCCGCTCAAGCAGACCGTGACCACCTTTGATGCGCTGCACACCTCACGCATACAGGCGGTGCAGATTCGCCGCCAAGGCGGGCATTATCTGTTTGTGGTCAAGCGCAATCAGAAAACGCTCCATGCTGACATTGACGCGGCGTTTAGCGTGCTGCCGCCGCAAGGCATCTGCGAGGTGGACTTCTGGCAGTATGAAAGCTGTGCCCTGACCGAGCGCAGCCATGGCCGCAGTGTGCAGTATCGCTTAGAGAGCATCCCGGCGCTCAATGACTTTGTGGCCTTCCCCGATGTGGCGCAGCTCGTGCGCCGCACTGGCATCGCGCAAACTCTCTGCACCGACAGCCGCAAAGGGCAGCCAAGACTCGATCAAGGTGGGGGGCGGTTGGGCATGGCGTTCTCCGGCAGGTGGGTGGATTGGGCGAATGGCTTTCGGCGGGCCATCGCTACCTTTCATCCCCAGACAACGGGTCCAAAGTAGAACTGCTCTTGGGCCGGGTCAACGGCAAAACGGATTCCGTCTAGACAGTTTTGGACGCCGAGAAAGGCCGGCAGACTGTCCCACTGGCTCAGCGGATCGGGGTCGGGGACAAAAGCCGTGACCTCAAGCGCACAGTCGTCGCCTTCGCTGGCCAGCAGGGTCAAGGTGAGCCGGTGCAGCGTGCCCTGGATAGGATGACCGCGGATGCGTAGGCGGTCGGCCATCATCCCGTCTTGAGGGTCAAGATTGAGCAGGCTGGCCAGCTCCGGCGTGCAGATTAGGTACATGGCGCCGGTATCCAACACGGCCTCGGTCTCAATCTGCTCCACCTGGATCGGCAGGACAATGCGGTGACTCAGGTCAGCCTCGGAGGCCGGTCGAAAGCGATAGGAACAGCGGCCACTCGTGAAGACTTGGCCATCGGCCAGACGCAACATGGGTTCGAGGTGCGATCTGTGGTGGTTTGGGAGAGTGAGTTGTGGCAGCGAGCTAGACGATGGTCACCATGAGACCATCCAGGTCAGGGACGGCGGCGCGCAGTTCGCGCGCACTCTCGGCGGCTGCAACCAGCTGGCCGTCGCGCAGCGCCACCCACTTCCCTTGATGCGTGGTGCGGTGCAGGCGCAACCACCGTTGGTTGGCGGCCATCTGACCTGCCGGCCTGGATTGGGCAGGTACAGCCCTGGGCGGCGCCAAAATCGCCGCCATCTTCGCCAATTCGCGCTGTGCCGGATGGAGCCGGTGCCCTTCCTGCGCGAGCCGGCGCGCGGCCTTATGTGCGCCGGCGGCCAGTGCCAAACGCACGGCGTAGACAAAATCACGGCTGCTCTGGGCCGTCCAATCGAAGAGCGCGAGGCCAGCCAAGAAGCTTCGTTCGTTGCCGACCTCAGCGGCAAGCTCGAGCGCACTCCACTTGTCTTTTTCGTCCTCTTTTCCGGCGAATGTCACCGATAGGTCAAGCTGTGCCGTGGGCAGCCGGGTCGGGCCTGTCCACAAATCCTGGGCGAGCCATGACCGGTACACGGCCTGGCTCAAACCGTTGCTGTCCGTCGCATCGGGCGCTACAGGCCAGTAGGTCGCGCGGGCATCCTCGGTTGATGTTACGACCGCATCTGGCATTGTACTCATACGGAACTCCTTTCCTCGCCGGCAAAGCCGAAGACGGCCAGCTTTTCCTCCGGGATGCACCAGCGGAAGGCAGCGTAGATCAGATGGTGAAAGCGCTGCGCGTACTCCAGGAGATTGTCCAACGGCAGGCCCTTGCCTTTGCCTTCCACATAGGCATCAAAATCGAGCACACAGACCGGCTCTTCTTCTTGGCGATAGGCCACACGCAGGGTCAACTGCTCTTGCTCACTCGCAGCCAGCACAAGCTGATGCGATGCCTGGACCGGGTCCTGCCACGGTTCCGCCCGCCAGAGCGCGGTCAATTCGGGCCGCAGCATCTCCCACACGTCGCGCGGCGTAGCACTGCGGGTATTCGTTTGGGTCAAATGGTCCACGTAGCGCAGCCCAATACGCGTGGCATAGGGTAGATCGTACGTCTGTCTAGCCGCACTGGTCGCGAGGTCTAACTGCCTGACGAAGTCAGTCCACCCCCCATAGGCTGTGGTCGAGAGCGCAACAAAGTTGGGGGCCAGCGCGATCACCGTCTGCTCATCTAGCGACTGAAAGCGGTAGATACGTGATTCAGTCTGGGCAACCGGAGTCGTCGTGGCCAAGGGATCGATCTGAACCCGAATCCCTTGCTGCGTTTCCAGCAAGGGGAACTCGGCCCGGATCGCGTCCTGAAACGCGACAGGCGGCTCATTCAAAATGCGCAGGACCGGCGGAAAGCGCACCTGGCAGATCACTTCGACGACCGGCGGATTTTCTAGTCGAATCTCGACGGGTGTAGGAAATTGCAGCACGGTTGCGCTCCGGCGTTCACAGCTAGGGCGGTGACGAGCGGGATGAGTCTACCGCTTCGAGTCTACCGCTTCGAGTCTACCGCTTCGAGTCTACCGCTTCGAGTCTACCGCTTCGAGTCTACTGGTTTGAGCCTACTGGTTTGAGTCTACACGTTTATTCGTCGCTCAACAAGACACGCAGCGCCTTCTGCGCCTGCGTGCTCGCCGCCCACCTCCACCCCCACAGCGCGCCCGGCGCAAGCCTAGGGCTCTTGCCTCGGGCATCGCCATTGCGCTCGACATCGGGCGGCGGCTCGCGGCGCAGCCATTGATAGAGCGCGACACGATAGCCATCGCCGCCGGGCAGCGTATAGAGCACAAAGGGGCGACCCGGATCCGGAGCAGGCTCCCCTGCCCCGGCATAGGGCAACCGCGGTTGGCACGCGTGTAGTTTCTGCTCAAGAGGCGACGGCTGCACAGGGCCGGCAGAGCCAGGCGCGAGGACAAGCCGCTCATCCGGCACGGTAAACAGAGACACTTTGCCCGGCCAAGGCAGCGGGTCGGGCAGCCGCCGGGGGTGGGCCAAGCGCCAGCCATAACAGGGCGGGCCGGCGAAAGGCTCATCCGACAGACGCTCCCCCCGCAGGGCGGCGTACTGCTCGGCGTCGAGCGCGATGATCTCGACCAGATCCATCACCCCCAGCACCGCGCCATAGGCCAACGCCTCCGGGTCGAAGCCCAAGGCGCGGATACGGGCAGTGCGGCGTGTGGCCCCGGCATGGATGGCAAGCGGGCCGCGATAGCCCACCTGCCAGGTACGCACGTCGAGCGTCTTGGCGCCGCTGAGGATCTGCTCAGCGCGCGGCTGCTGGACACTCACGGCCTTCATGCCGGGTCTCCCGTCGCAACCGGCTCGGCGTCC
>QEUY01000500.1 GCA_003577365.1 Chloroflexota bacterium
CTTGGGCAGCCCTTTGCCGGCGGCAGTCCGCACGAAGTCGGCCCCGATCACGTCGACCAGGCTGGAGCGCATGAGGCGGGCGACGACGGCGGCGGTGGGCAGCGCCAGCGTGACGGCGGGCAGCACCAAATGCAGCGGCGTCCCCGCGCCGACGACGGGCAGCCAGCGCAGGCGCAGCGAGAAAAACAGGATCAGCAGCAGGGCGACCCAGAAGGTGGGCAGCGCCAGCCCCAGGTTGACCAGCGCCATCAGCGCGGTGTCGGCCCATGTGCCCGGACGTGTGCCGGCGAGGATGCCGACGGCCAGGCCCGCGCCCGCGGCCAGGGCGGTGGCGGCCAGGGCCAGCAGGATGGTGTAGGGCAGCCGCTCGGCCAGCAGCGCGGCGACAGGGCGGCCGCTCACCAGCGATGTACCGAGGCTGCCGGTGGTGACCAGCTCGCGCAGAAAGTTTGCATAGCGGACGAGCAGACGGCCAGCAAGACGAGCAGCGCCCCCAAAATTCGGTGGACCAGGTGAACGGCCATGCAGCAGATGAATCCTTAACGCGTTATGGCTCTCGTCAGGGTTGTAGTCATGGTTGGGGGGCGATGGTCGCGTCGTTGAGCAGCAGGCGGCCCATATAGCCCGGCTTGGCCCCTTGGACGCGGTTGCGGATCGCCAGCACGTCGACAGGGACATAGAGCGGCTGCCAGGGCGCATCCTGCAGGATCAACTGCTGCGCTTGCACATAGAGCGCGTTGCGCGCGGCCTCGTCCAACTCATGCGCGCCCGCTTCGAGCAGCGCGTCGACTTCGGGGTTGCTGTACCCCACACGGTTGGTGCTGCCGATGCGCGCCGCCGAGAGGAAGATGTTGAGCGCATCCGGGTCGTTCCAGTCATAGCGCCAGAGCAGCAACTCGAACTCGCCCTTGCCGGTGGCCTCCATCACGGCCTTGCCGTCTAGCTGCTGAATTTCGACCGGCACGCCGATGGCGGCCAACTGGCTCTGGATCAGCGTGGCGATGGCCTCGTTGGGTGGGCGCGTGGAGGTGAGCAGGCGGGCTTGCAGCGGCTCGCCGTCGCGCACCCAACTGCCATCGGAATCGGCCTCAAAGCCGGCCTCCGCCAGGAGAGCGCGGCTGCGCTCCGGGTCGAACCCCAGTTCATAGTCCTTGAGCGATGGGTCGAAACCGGGCAGGGTGGGCGGCAGCGGGGCAAAGGCCGCCTGGCCGAGTCCGCCCAGGGCGAGGCTGACGATCTCGTCTTTGTTGATGGCGTGGGCAATCGCTTGGCGCACCGTCATCTCGTCGAAAGGGGGGCGCTGCGTGTTAAAGCCCAGGTAGATCAGGCTGTTGAGCACGGTCTCGTGCAGCGTGACGTTGGGGTCGCTCTCCAGCTTTTGTTTGTGGCTCGGCTGGTTGATGAAGATGACATCGACCTCGCCCGCTTCGAGGGCGGCCAGTTGGGTGGAGGCGTCGGGGATCACCTTGAAAATCACTTGATCCAGATAGGGCGCGCCTTGGTTTTCGGTGGTCGGCGGCCCCCAGGCATAGTCGGGGTTGCGCTCCAGGGTGCAGCCGGCCAGCTTGAAGGGGCCGCTGCCGACGAGATGGCCTGTGCCTGCGGCGGCAGCGGCCTCGATCGAGGCCGGGCTGATAATCGCCGCGTAGGGCATGCTGATCGTACTCCAGAAGTTGGCGGCGGGCTGGTCGAAGTGGAAGGCAACGGTGGCGTCGTCCACGGCTTCGATGGAGGCGATCTGGGTGACGCCCTCATAGATGGGCGATGCCATGCCGGTTTCTTTGAAGCGTTCAAAGGTAGCCTGGACCGCGGCGGCGTCCAGCGGCGTGCCGTCATGGAAGGTGACGCCCGGCTTGAGGCGCATGGTGACGGTCAGCCCGTCGTCGCTGGTCTCCCAGCTTTCGGCCAAGGCGGGCAGGATGGTGTTGTCCACGTCGCGCACGACGAGCGTGTCGAAGAGATAGGGCAGGACCAGGCTGAGGCCCGAACTGGGCGCGCCCTGGGGGTCGATCACAGCCGGTTCGGAGGTCATGGCGCGCACGAGCACGTTGGCCGTTGCGCCGGCGGTGGAGCCGGTATCCGTGGCCGCGGGCGCGGCGACCGGCGCACAGCCGGCCAGCAGGCCCAGGAAGAGCAGCGATCCGAGCAGGAGGCGGAGTGATTTGGCGATCATAGGGTCAGCTCCGATTGAGCGAGTTCCGGTTGAGAGATGGTGGTCAGATGTTGCCAGACTTGGCCGGCGGTTCCCTGCGCCTGGTGGACACAGTCGGGGATGCCGATCCCGCGGTAGGGGCTGCCGGTGACGTAGATGCCGGGGGGCAGGACAGCTTCGATAGCGGCGACACGCTGCAGGTGGCCGGCGTCATATTGCGGCGTGGCGTTGCGCCAGCGGAAGAGCCGGTGGAAGACCGGCTCGGCGCGGATGCCGAGCAGCGCGTCCAGCTCGCTGCGGACGATCGCCAGCAGCTCCTCGTCGGCGCGGTCGACCATCTGCGGGTTGCGCGAACCGCCAAAAAAGACGCGCAGCAGGACATGGCCGTCGGGCGCGCGGTGGTTGAATTTGGTCGAACTCCAGGTGATGGCGTTGATCGGACGGCGTTCGCTGCGCGGGATGACCACGCCAAAGCCGTTGAGCGGGTGGGCTACTTCGTCACGGCGAAAGCCCAGCGAGATCGTGCCGGTGCTGACGTAGCGGATCGAGGCCAGCAGGTCGGCCGCGCCGGGCGAGAGCGGGCGCAGCAGGCCGGCAGAGACGAAGGCCGGCGTCGCCAGCACCACCTGCTGGGCGACCAGTGCCGTGCCGTCGTCCAGGGTCAGCCGGTAGCCGCTGCGATCCGGCTGGGCGGCCAAGGCCGTCACCGCCACACCCAGGCGGATGTCGCCGGTCAACTGGGCAGACAGCGCGTCGACCAACTCTTGTGTGCCGTCGTGCAGCGAGGTAAACATGGAGACCGGCTTGGGCGGCGCGCCGTTGGGGGCGGCTGCCGCCGGTTTGGGGCTGCGCTTGGCGGCCAACATGCCCCGGATCAGGCTGCCGTGGCGTTTTTCGATGTCGCGAAAGCGCGGGAAGGTGGCGAGCAGCGACTGGCGTTCGGCCTCGGCGTTGTAGATGCCGGACATGAGCGGTTCGGCGATCTTGTCGAGCGCCTCATCCCCCAGGCGGCGGCGGATGAAGTCGGCCAGGGTCTCGTCTTCGTCGTCGCGCTTGGCCGGGATAAAAAAGTCCAGCCCCATGCGCAGCTTGCCCAGCGGCGAGATCAGCGGCGAGAGGGCGAAAGGCAGAAAGCGGGTAGGCACGATCATCAGCACGCCGTCGGGCAGCGGGGTCGGTTTGCCGCGGTTGAGCACATAGGTCTTGCGCAGATGGTCGTTGGTGCCGAGGATGCGTTCTTCCAGGCCCAGTTCGCGCGCCAACTGCATCGCCCAAGGTTTCTGCGTGATAAACGAATCCGGCCCGCCTTCGACGACAAAGGGCCGGTCGCCAAAGCCGGCGATCTGTTCGGTGATGATCTTGCCGCCGGCGCGGTTTGAGCGTTCGAGCAGCGTATAGTGCAGCGGGCGCAGCTCGCGCTCGGCCTGGCGCTGGAGATAATAGGCGGTGGCTAGGCCGCTGATACCGCCGCCGACGATGGCTACATCGACGGCTCCATCGTTGGCAGCATCGGCGGGTGTCTGATCTGCAAGTGCCATGCGAAATCCTGTCGTGATATACGGGGTCGACCAGCCATCGAAGCCGGTCTACCAGTCGAACTAGAACTCGGTCTGGCCCTCCAGACCGCGCGGCGCGTAGGTGCAGAACGGTTCCTCGCCCAAATAGCCCATGGCCATGCCATAGGCGCGTGCCCGGCAGCCGCCGCACACTTTTTTGAACTCGCACAGGCCGCACTTGCCGCTCAGGGCATTAGGGTTGCGCAGCTCGTCGAAGAGCGGCGAGTGCTGCCAGATCTGCTGGAAGGAGGTCGCCCGCACATGGCCCGCCTCGACGGGCAGATAGCCGCAGGGAAAGACCTCGCCGCGGTGGCTGACAAAGCAGACACCCGTGCCGGCGAGACAGCCCTTGGTGGCGGCGTTCATGGGGTGGCGACCGTTGGCTGCATCGGTAGGATGGCCCCCTGGGTGGCCGCCAGGATGCCCGGCGGCGTGACCGTGTGCGCCCTTGGCGGCCTGGCGGTGCATGGAGTCAGGCCGCTGGCGCACGATGCCCAGGCGGCGCTCTTCAGCTTGGCGCTGGCGTACAATACGGAAGTAGTGGGGCGCGCAGGTGGCTTTGAGTTCGATGTCGCCTTCCATCTCGGCGTCGTACATCCAGTTCAGAATGTCTTCATACTGCGCCGCCGAGATCTGCTGTTCGCCGGCGATCTCCATGCCGCAGCCCACGGGGACCAAGAGGAAGAGGTGTAGCGCGGTCGCGCCGAGACCTTTGGCTAGATCAAGCGTCTGGGGCATTTGATGGGCATTGTGGCGCGCCACGGTGGTGTTGATCTGATAGGGCACGCCTATCTCGGCCAGATAGCGCATCCCGACGACGGCGCGTTCGAACGCGCCCGTTCCCCGGAAGAGATTATGCGTGGGCGCGTCGGCCCCGTCGAAGCTGATGCTGACGCGCTGGATGCCGCTGGCCTTGATCCGGCGGGCGACCTCCGGCGTGATCAGGGTGCCGTTGGTGGCCAGGGCGACGATCAGCCCGGCGCCGGCGGCGTGGCGGGCGATGTCAAAGATGTCGGGACGGAAGAGCGGCTCGCCGCCGGAGAGTACGAAGATCGGGCGGGCGAAGGCGGCGATCTGGTCGATCAGGTCAAAGGCTTCGGCAGTGGTCAGGTCTTGGGGAACAAGTTGATCGGCCACCGTGATGCGGCGGCAGTGGATGCAGGCTAGGTTGCAGCCTGCGGTGGTCTCCCAGAAGACAAGCCGGGGCGGCGGGTAGTCCGAAGACGGAGTCTCAAACGGGTATGACACGGGTGACACGGGTGTTGTCCTTCCGGTTGGAACGGTCTACGCTGACCGCCCCGGCCAGGTGAGCGCATCACGCAGGCGCGCAATACGCAAAAAGTCTATGGAAATCTATGGATTTCTCAGACAAAACTCCTTGGGGAGTATACTTGACGGTAGAGGGCATGTCAAAGGTGTTGTGCACCGCGGCACCAGGACAAATGACCCCAGGCTGCGGGACAATTGGCCCCTGCCCGGCCCGCGCCGGAGAGGGCGTGGAAGGGCGCACCGCGGCTGCGGGCGGAGCCGTATCCATGCAAAGGGGGGCGAAGTTGCCGGTTGGCCGAGGATGAAGTAGTGTGAAGGCACAGGCGCGGCCCGCGCCCTTGGACCGATGTTGCTCGATGTCGACGCGTTGACCGGGTCGCGGCGGCTGCCGCTCCGCACTGGAAAGGATGCCTGTTATCTACCGCCAATCTCGCCTTGTGC
>QEUY01000501.1 GCA_003577365.1 Chloroflexota bacterium
CTGCTCGTCGCCTACCCGGATGAATCCTTGGGCGCGGCGCTGCGCCGCATGAGCACGCGCGACATTGGCCGCCTGCCCGTGGTCGCACGCCAAGACCCGCGACGGCTGGTAGGGCTGCTGCGCCGCTCCAACGTCATCCGCGCCTATGACCTGGCCCTGACCCGGCGCGCCACCCTGCGCCACCAGGCCCACCAGGTGCGGCTCGGCGCGGTCGCCGGCGTCGATGTGCGCGAGTTTACCGTCCAGCCGGGCGCACCCTGCGCCGGCCGCACCCTCAGCCAGATCACCTGGCCGGCCAACTGCGTGATCGCCACCTTGCGCCGCGGCAGCCGCTTGATGATCCCGCGCGGCGACACTCAGCTCCTGGCCGGGGATGTGCTGGCCGTCGTCGCCGAAGAACCCGCGCTGGCTGAGGTCGCCGCCCTCTGCCGCGCCCCTAAACACACATCCCACCCGACATCCCAGCCCGGTTGACCGGAACACCGGCTGCCGATTCGTGCCTAGCGAGCCGCCATGACCAGACACCACACCCGCACCGGGCTGATCGCCGACACCCACATGCCCGACCGGCTGCGCGCCCTGCCGCCGGCGCTCCCAGAGCTATTCCACGGCGTCGATCTGATCTTGCACGCCGGGGATGTGGGCGAACTCTGGGTGCTGGACCAACTCAGCGCCATCGCGCCGGTCATCGCCGTCCACGGCAATGACGACAGCGCCGATTCACAACGCGAACTGCCCTATCAACAGGTGATCGCCGTCAATGGCGTGCGCCTCCTGCTCTGGCACAGCCACTATCCCGACTATACCGCCGAGATGGCCTCGCGCCGCGACGACCTCATCTCACCCGCCCGCAGCCTGGCACAGGCGCAGCGCGCCGGCGCAGAGATCGCCGTCTTCGGCCATTGGCATATCCCCTTTGTCCACCGCCAGGATGGCGTCTGCGTGGTCAACCCTGGCGCGCTGGCCTCCGGCTCTGTCTTTTCACGCCAGTTGATCCGCTCGGTGGCGATCTTGGAGATCGCCGCGCCGGGTCAAGTCGAAGTGCGCCACATCAACCTCGATGCCCCTGACCAACCCTTCCACCCCACTGTGGACTGGGAGGCAGGTTTCGCCGCCAATGGCGCGCGCTACGAAGCGCCCATCGTCACGCCCGAACTGGCCCGCGCCGTCGCCGCCCTGCGCCGCCATTTCTCACGCGACGAGCTGCTCGCCGTGCGCCCGGTGTTCAGCCCGCTGGCCTATGCCGTCTGGGAAGGCCGCGCCGGACCGATCACGACGGCCCAGGCGTATGCCGCCCTTGCCGAGGACCCAACCCTCCCCGCGGGCCTCAAAAGCCGCCTGCTGGCGCGATTGGCCGAATTTCAAGTTGCGGAATCTTGACCGTTTTTCCGTTGATACAAGCAGACTTTTCACCGAAAGCAGGGAGACAATGGCAAACACAGCCGACACCGCCTGGTTCGTGCATGACCGCTTTGGCATGTTTATCCACTGGGGCATCTATGCCCTGCCGGCGCGCCATGAATGGGTGCGCAACCGCGAACTGATCTCCAACGAGGACTATCAGAAGTACTTTGACCATTTTGACCCCGACCTCTATGACCCCGCCAAATGGGTCGCGCAGGCCAAGGCCGCGGGCATGAAATACATCGTGGTCACGACCAAACATCACGACGGCTTCTGCCTGTGGGATTCCGCGCTGACCGGCTACAAAGCCACCAACACTCCCGCGGGGCGCGACCTGCTGCGCCCCCTGGTGGACGCCGCGCGCGCCGCCGGGCTGAAGATCGGCTTCTATCATTCGGTCATCGACTGGCATCACCCCGAATTCCCCATCGACGGCCTGCACCCCATGCGCGAGGACCTGGCCTTCCGCGAGGCAGAAAAGCATCGCGACATCGCCAAGTACCGCGAGTACCTGCATGGGCAGACGCGCGAACTGCTCACCCAGTTCGGCAAGATCGACATCATGTGGTTCGACTTCTCCTATTCGCAGCGCGATTGGGGCTGGTCCAAAGGCAAAGGCCAAGCCGACTGGGATTCCGAACGGCTGCTCGCCATGGTGCGCGAGCTTCAGCCAGGCATTTTGGTCAACGACCGCATCGAAATGGGGGGTGACTTCAGAACGCCCGAACAGTATCAGCCCGCAGGCAAAATGATGGTGGACGGCAAACCGGTCTTATGGGAAGCCTGCCAAACGCTCAACGGCAGTTGGGGCTATCACCGCGATAACCTCGACTGGAAATCTACCATCATGCTGAT
The DNA here is from genome assembly GCA_003577365.1 of Chloroflexota bacterium. Taxonomy (GTDB): domain Bacteria; phylum Chloroflexota; class Anaerolineae; order Caldilineales; family Caldilineaceae; genus QEUY01. The sequence continues at coordinate 2,260 of QEUY01000501.1, forward strand.
CCGCATGTTGGTGGATACCGTTTCCAAGGACGGCAACCTGCTGCTCAACGTCGGCCCCAATGCCCGCGGCGAATTTGAGCCGCGCGCCGTGGAACGGCTGCAAGAGATCGCCGAGTGGATGCGCCTGCACGGCCGCGCCATCTATGGCTGCGGCGCCAGCGACTTCACCCCGCCCCCCGACTGCCGCTATACCCAGCGCGGCGACCGGCTCTATCTACATCTCTTCGCCTGGCCCTTTGGCCATGTCCACCTGCCCGGCATGGCGGACCGGGTCGGCTACGCCCAACTGCTCAGCGACGGCTCCGAGATCAAGATGCAGCGCATCGACCCCCACCAGGCCGCCCAGAACACGACCATGGGTGGGCTGAGCGCCGGGACCCTGACGCTGCAACTGCCGGTGCAAAAACCCGACGTCGCCGTGCCGGTGATCGAGCTGTTCCTCAAATCGCCGTGAAGCCTCACGCGCGGGGCGCAGCGTGCCAGCAGGCTGCGCCCCGCGCCTTTGCATCGGGGAGCCAGCATGAACTCAGCAATGCATGCTTCTATCGACAGCGAGAGGTTGAGCTTTTGGACCAAACTCGCCTACGGCTCCGGCGACCTGGGCACGGCCATCGCCGCCGGGCTGCGCGCCTTCTTCCTCTTGATCTTCTTCACCGACGTGGCGCGGCTCGACCCGGCCATGGCCGGCATGATCCTGCTCATCAACCGCATCTGGGATGCCTTCAATGACCCCTTTGTCGGTTGGCTCAGCGACCGCACCGTCACCCGCTGGGGACGGCGTCGCCCCTGGATTTTCGCCGGCGCGCTGCCCTTTGGCCTCACCTTCTTCCTGCTTTGGGTGGTTCCCCCCTTCGGCTCGGCTGGACTCTTCATCTACTATGTGATCATCAGCCTGCTGCTCGACACCGCCTATACCGTCGTCAACGTGCCCTACACCGCGCTCACGCCCGAATTGACCAAAGACTATGACGAGCGCACCAGCCTCAACAGCTACCGCTTCGCCTTCTCGGTGGGCGGGGCCTTGGTCAGCGCCGTGCTGCACCCCCTCATCGTCAGCAGCGCGCCCGACCCGCGCACCGGCTATCTGATCTCTGGGCTGCTCTGGGCGGTGGTCTGCACCGTGCCCTGCTATATCGTCTTCTTCGCCATCCGTGAACGGCCTGAAGCCATCGAACACCAGGCCGGCGATTCGATCCCCCTGGCCGCGCAGATCCGCATCGCGCTCGCCAACCGGCCTTACCGCTTTGTCATCGGGCTGTACTTGGCCTCTTGGCTGGCGCTGCAGTTGGTCTCCGCCGTGCTGGTCTATTACCTGACCTATTACATGGGCACGCCCGAGCGCATCCCGATCACGCTCTTGGCCGTGCAGGGGACTTCGTTTATTTTCCTTTTCGTCTGGACGGCCATCAGCCACCGCTATGACAAGCGGCTCGTCTATATAGCGGGCGCGACGCTTTGGCTCATCGTCCAGTTGGGGCTTTACTTTATCCGGCCCCACCAAGATGCCCTGGTGCTGCCCTTGGCGGCGCTGGCAGGCGCAGGCGTGGCCGTCGCCTACCTGGTCCCCTGGGCCATGCTGCCCGACGTGGTAGACCTGGACGAGCTAGAGACCGGCCAGCGCCGCGAAGGTGTCTTCTACGGCTTTATGGTGCTGCTGCAAAAGGCGGGCATCGCCGTCGCCATCTATCTGGTGGGGCGGGCCTTGGCCG
>QEUY01000502.1 GCA_003577365.1 Chloroflexota bacterium
CCTCGTGATTCAGACCTCGGATTCAGGCTTTTTGACTCAGGGCGTCTACGCCGATCTTGCCGAAAAGGGGTTGTCAAAGGGCATCGTATGCCTTGAGCTATTCTTCGCCGCTGCCGTAATAGACCCAGCCCTTCGACGTGCGGAAGAGCAGCACTGTAAACAGCACGATCACGATAAACAAAATCCAGGCGAGCGCCGAGGCTTTGCCCATACGCAGATAGATAAAGGCGTTGCGGTAGAGGTAGATCGAATAGAACTCGGTGGCGAAGTTCGGCCCCCCTGCCGTGAGCAGCCAGGGCAGCGTGAAGTTTTGAAAACCGTAGATAAAGCCCACGACCAGGTTAAAGAGGATCACCGGCGTACACATCGGGATCGTCACATTCCAGAATTTGTCCCAGGCGTTGGCCCCGTCGACGGTCGCCGCCTCGTAGAGCGTGCGCGGCACATCTTGCAGCGTTGCCAGGAAGATCACGATGGCGTTGCCCTGCGCCCATAGATAGATCAGGATCAGGGTCGGCTTGGCAAAGGCCGGGTTGGCGATAAAGGGGATGATCGGCAGGCCAAGCGCCTTGAGCGTGCCGTTGATCGCGCCGTACTGCACATTGAGCAGAAACTGCCAGACCATCGCCGTGACAAAGGCGGGGATGATGGCCGGAAAGAAGAAGATGGCGCGGAAAACGGAACGCCCGCGGATCTCGGTGTTGAGCAGCGACGCCATCAGAAAGGCCGCCGCCGCTCCCAGCGGAACGCTCAGACCGACATAGAAGATCGTGTTCCACACGACGGTTCGGAAGAGCGGGTCATCGACGAAGATCTCGCGGTAGTTGTCCGCCCCGATGAAGATCGCAGGGCGTAGTAGGTCATAGCGGGTCAAGCTGTAGTAGAGCGATGAGAGCAGGGGAAAGGCCGTAAAGACGGTAAACCCCACGAGCCAGGGCGAGATAAAGAGCAGCCCCACCAAGATATTGCGCCGTTCGAGCTTGGATAGCCCGGAGCGTTTTGCCGTCGCAACTGCCATCGTCGACCCCCTTTTACCGCCGGACTTGCTCTGTGTATATCAAAACCGTGTGGGGGTACTGTCATCCGAGCCGCCAAGCTGGGATGACAGTACCCGGTCTAGCCCCTCACTTGCACTGCGGCAAGCTACGTTAGAGGCTAGGACGCAAAGCCTGCATTCTTGTATTCTTCTTCGCAGCGCTTCTGGAACTCGGCAGCGGCTTCGGCTGCGGTCATCTCGTCGCGGAAATTGGCCTCGCGCAGTTGGACGTACTGCTGGCTGGCGAATTGGCTGATGGGACAGCGCGCCGGCGACGACCACTCCGTCGCCTCGTCAACCGACTTGAAGTAGAAGTCGAGACCAGGATATGCAGCAGGGTCAACCGACTCGAGGAACTTGGGCATGCCGGGCAGCCAGCCTGTATTCTCAAAGATGATCTTCAGGGCCGTATCCGTGTTGAGAAACTCGGCCACCTTGAACATCTCCTCGGTGTGCTTGGCGTCCTTGTAGATGATCACATAGTGACCGCCTGTGCCCTGAACCTTGACGCCTTTGCGTGCGTCGGGTACCGGCGCCCAACTGGCCCGGTTGTATTGGGCGACCTCGGGTTTCTGAATCTGGGTCTCGCCCGGATGCCAGTAGCCTTCAATGATCATGGCCTGAACCTCGGCATTGTAGGAGGGGCCCCAGCCGCCTTGACCTTCAACCTGGCGCATACCGGCCATGTTGTCCGGCCCGGCCAACTTGGTGAATTCGCCCATCACCTCAAAGGCCTGGATCATCATCTCGTTGTCCAGGTCGAACTTCCCGGTCTCCGGATCAAACCACTGCCACCCCCAGGAGACGGACGCGAAAAAGCCATCCTGGATGGCGAGCTGGCCGCCCATGGCATCATATGCATCCAGGCCGACCTGGAGCAGGTTGCCGGCGTCGTCGAACTTGGTCAGGGCCTTGTGCCACTCCATGCATTCGGACCAGGTTTGCGGCGGTGTGTCCGGGTCTAGGCCGGCTTCCTCGACCATGCGGGCGTTGTAGTTTAGCCCATAGCGCAGGAAGCCCTCGTTGGCAGGCACGCCGTACATCACGCCTTGGTAGGAGCCGTCACGCCAGGTTCCTTCCAGGTAGTTCTCTTGTTTGACGACTTCGCTGGTCGAGAGCCAGTCATCCAAGGGCAAGAGCACCCCGCGCGCCATGTAGTCCAGGTATTCACGGTTGGAAGCGCCATCGGGCGGCGTGCCTGCGGCCACTGCGGTCAGAAGGGCCTCGGCTGTGGTGCTGCTCTTGAGTTCAACCTTGGTATCGCCCATCCACTCGGCCCATTCGTCGGTTTGGACGATGGCATCAAAGGCCGGCTGATAGTTGCCCCAGCCTACCCAATATTGTACGGCATCGCCAGAGGCTGCGGCGGGCGCCTGGGCTTCGGGCTGCTGCGCCTGCTCGGCCTGTTGGGCGGCTTGTTCTGCGCCGGGAGGCGCGGCGCAGGCGGCCAGCACGCCTCCCAAGGCGAGGAACGAGCTTGCGCGCAAAAAGTCACGCCGAGAGAGCGATGATCTGCGATTGCCGGGCATGAGATTGCTCCTTTCGGGAATTACAGTCGGTTCGGAGTTGACGAGCTATTGTCAAGGGTCGATGGCTGGGGCGGGACGAGCGCGGCTGCGCCTTTGTCCCCTCCTTGGCTATCGAGGCTTGCGCCACAGGAGTCACGCACCGCAAGGTGAATGGGCAGAATCACCGAGACCGGCGGCTGGGCCGGGTGCATCACCCAGTCGTGCAACATGCGCACGGCATAGCCGCCCATTTCGGCAGCCGGCACATGCACCGTGGTCAGGCGCGGGCGCAGATGGGCGGCCAGAGGGATATCGTCCACGCTGACCAGCGCCACATCCTCCGGCACGCGGCAGCCCTGCTCGTGCAGCCCGTCGATCAGCCCGGTCGCGATCTCGTCACTACAGGCAAAGACCGCCGTAGGCCGGGGGAACAAGGCTGCTAAGGCATGGGCATGGCGATAGCCATCCGCCGGCGTGTTGGCGCTGCCGTCGTCGAGAACCAGCGATGCGCTGTAGGAAATGTCATGGTCAAGCAGGGCATTGCGATAGCCGAACAGCCGATCATCCTGCGCCCCTGCATAGGCGATCCGCCGGTGGCCCAGGTAGATGAGGCGGCTGACGGCCAAGTAGGCAGCTTCGACGCGGTCGAAAACGACGGCGGGCAGGTTCATCCATTTGCGTTCGACACAGACGATGTTGTCGATGCGTTCCCGCGCCCGTTCCACAACGCTGGCACGCAGGGCGTCCGCCTCGTCAGGGGGCAGGTCTAGGCTGCCGTCAATGGCAAAGAGCAGCAGACCGGATATCTCCTCTGGGTGGACCAGTTCGTTAAACAGCAGGGGGTCGCGCAGATCGCCCAAGAACTGCAAAAAGCGAATGCGCATGTGCAGCCGCTGCGCCTCTTGGTAGATGCCGGACAGGATCGCGCCATAGAAGGGCCGCGTGAACAATGCGGGGGTGCCGCCGACGATGACTCCAAACTCACGTGTCGCCTGCTCGACGGGGGCGCGGCTGCGCAGCAGCAGCTGCGCGTGTCGATTGGGCCGGTAGGCCAGTTGCTCAATGGCGTCGAGGACGCGCTGCCGAGTTTCGGGCGAAACCGCGCGCGGGCCGTTGTTGATCACATAGGAGACAATCGAGGGCGACACGCCCGCACGGCGCGCCACATCCTTTTGGGTGACATGCGGTTGAGTCCCATGAAGCGGCGAGGGGTCCGGTGACATAGACCAACTTCTTCGGCACAAGACCGCAAATGGGCGGTCGCCAAAGTCAGGAGCGGCGGTCTAGACGAGCGTATAAACTTGTGTCTAAATGAAAAGCGTTGAGAGAAAACGTTGTGAAAACGTGTTGTCGAAGCGTATGGATCGATGCAGCCCCAGCATAGCACACGGCTCAAGCAGCGTCAACCCAACGGCGCGGTG
>QEUY01000503.1 GCA_003577365.1 Chloroflexota bacterium
GTTCTCGCCGTTGGGCAGCACATGGAAGTCATACTGGCCGGGCAGCTCTTCGATGAACTTGGCGGCGTTGCTGAACTCGGCGGCGCGGCGGATCTGCTCGTCGCTTAAATCCGCCTGATAGAGACCGATGTTGAAGCGGATCGTCCCCTCCAGGCAGATCGGGTCTTGGGGCACGACCGCCACGGCGCGGCGCAGTTCGTCTAGCCGGAAATTGCGGATATCGACGCCGTCGAGCAGCACCTGGCCGCGGGTGGGGTCATATTGGCGGGCGAGCAGGCTGACCAGACTGGACTTGCCCGCGCCGGTCGCGCCCACCACCGCCACCGTCTGCCCCGCCGGAATGGTGAGCGACACCCCGCGCAGCACCGGCTCGTCGGGCAGATACCAGAAATGCACGTCGCGATATTCAAGGTCGCCGCGCACCGTCGTCAGCGGGGTCGGGTCGGGCGGGCTTTGTACCGCCGGCTGAGTGTTCAACATGCCGTAGATGCGCTCGGCTGCGCCCAAGGCAATCTGCACGGTGTTGTACTCTTGCGAGAGGCGCAGCACCGGCTGAAAGGCGCGCTCGGTATATTGGATAAAGGCCACCAGCGTGCCCAAGGTGGCCCACCCGGCCAGCACCCCATGGCCGCCGCCGTAGAGGATCAGCCCCAGCCCGATCGCGGCCAAGACCTCTTGCACCGACAGAAAGACGGCGCTGTGCCAGCGCAGCTCGATCAACGCCTCGCGATAGCGTTTGTTATAGCCCTCGAACTCGTTTTCGCTCTCGTCCTCGCGGTTAAACAACTGCACCACCGTCAGCCCGTGCAGATGCTCGTTGAGAAAGGCGCTGATGCGCGCCTGGGCCGTGCGCTCGCCGCTGGAGGAGCGGCGGATGCGCTGGCGGAAGTAGCGCGTGACCAAGGCCACCACCGGCAGGATCGAGAGCGAGAGCAGCGCCAGCTTCCAGTTGACGGCAAACATCACCGCCACGATCACGATCAGCGTCACGCCTTCGACGGCGACGATCACAATGCTGTGCGACAGCACGGCGTTGAGCTGGTCGATGTCGTTGGTCAGGCGCGCCACCAGGTCGCCGGTCGAGGTGGCGGTCAAAAAGCCGTGGTCCTGGCGCAGGATATGGCCGAAGAGGCGCGTGCGCAGGTCGGCCAAGGCGCGCTGCCCGGCCTGCTGCAAGAAGTAGGTAAAGGCAAAGGTGAGCACAAACAGCCCGACCGCGGTGATGCCGTAGATGGCGGTGATGCGCCACAGGGCGCTGATCTCGCCGCGTGCGATCGGGCCGTCGATCGCCTGCTGCAGCAGATAGGGCGGCACGGCGTTGAGCGCCGAGGTGCCCAACATCAAGACCAGCGCCATGAGCAGCCACTTCTTATAGGGCGCCAGCGAACTGCCCAGCAGTTGAAAGAGCGCCGAATCCTGGCTCGCCATTTCCGATAGCTTGCGCCGTTCGGCCTCGCGGCGCTGCGCTTCAAGCCGGTCTTGGGGCGTTTCGAATTCAGGCATGGGGTCGGGCGTCTGCTTAGGCCGCTGTGCTGTTTGCGCCATGGTGCGTCTCCTCCTCGGCTTGCAGCACTTCGCGATGATACATCTCGGCGTAGAAGCCATTTAGGGCGAGCAGTTCGGCGTGCGTGCCCCGCTCCACGATCTGGCCGTGGTCGAGCACGACGATCTGGTCGGCGTCTTGCACCGCGGCCAGGCGCTGCGTCACGATCACACAGGTGCGCTGGGTGCGCGTCTGGCGCAGCTCGCGCAGAATCTCGGCTGCCGTCTTCATGTCGATGCTCGCCAGCGCGTCGTCCAAGAGCAGGATGCGCGGGTCGCGCACCAGGGCGCGGGCGATGGCGGTGCGCTGTTTTTGCCCGCCGGACAGCGTGGAGCCGCGCTCGCCCACATAGCTGTCCAGCCCCTTGGGAAGCTGCGACAGATCGTTGGAGAGCCGTGCTTGGTCCATGGCGCGGTAGATGCGGCTGTCGGGGGTGTGGGGTGCGCCGAGCGCGATGTTGTTGCGCAGCGGCATGCTGAAGAGCAGCGACTCTTGGGGCACATAGACCACCGACTGGCGCAGCTTGGCGAGCTTGATCTCGCGCAGGTCGTGGCCGTCGATCAGCACGCGGCCTTCGTCGGGGTCGTAGATGCGGCCCAGCAGGCTGATCAACATGCTCTTGCCCGACCCGGTGGGGCCGACGATGCCCAAGGTTGTGCCGGCGGGGATCTCCAGGTTGATGTGGCGCAGCGCCCAGCGGTCTTGGTCCTCGGCCCAGACGCCGACATTTTCAAAGCGCACATGGCCCGCCAACTGCGGTTCTTTGGCCGTAGGGGTATCGGTGATCTTGGGCCAGCGGTGCAGCACTTCGCCGATGCGCCCCGCGGCCGCGCCGCCCTGCTGCATGCGTGTAAAGGCATCGGTGATCTGCTGCGCGCCGCTGTTGAGCAGCCCCAGATAGACGATAAACTGGACATATTGGCCCACGGTCAACTGCTGGCCGATGATCATCATGCCGCCCACAAAGACCACGACGGTCGCGGCCAAGCGCACCATCAGGCTGGGCAGCGGCGAGATCGCACCCGACAGCAGCACAAAACGCAGGTTGCGGTCGACATAGCGCCGGTTGGCGGCGCGGAAGGTGTCCACCACGGCGGCCTCTTGCACATAGGCGGTCAACATGCGCGCCGCCTGCAGATGTTCTTGGACAAAGGCCGAGAGCTTGGCGATCTCCTGCTGCACCTGGGCGAAGCTGCGCTCCAAGATGCGCCCCAGCCGCACCTGGACGGCGATGCTGATGGCGAGCGTAGCCACAACCAACCCGGCCAGGGGAGGGCTGGTCATCGCCATCAAGCCACAGCCGATCAGCAGCAGAAAGAAGGCGTGGATCGCCATCTGAAAGCCCGCGCTGTAAAAGCGCCAGATATAGATAAAGTCGCTGGTGCTGCGCGAGAGCAGGTCGCCTGTGCCATATTTTTGGCGCGTCTCACGGTCGAAGAGCAGCAGCCGGTGAAAGAGGTCTTGGCTCATGCGATAGGTGATGCCCGCCGCGATCTCGCCGGTGAGCATGCGCAGCAGATAGCGGAAGAAGGCCACGGTCACGGCCAGGAGGATCAGCCCCAGCGCATAGCGCGCCAGCGCGCCGGACGAGACGCCGCGGTTGAGCGCATCCACGCCCCAGCCGAGCCAGGTAGGGCTAAAGGCGCTGGCCGCCGCGCCGACCAGCGCATAGAGCGTGCCGATCGCCAGATGCCGCCGGTAGGCGCGCATATAGGGAAGCAGAAATTGGAGACCCGACTGTTGCATGCGTTTCCTTCCCAGGCCCCCAGGTTGGCTGAGAACACAGAGGGCGTGGCCGGGACGCGGCGGGCTGTTCGCCGCGCCAAAACGAACGCGCCCAGTCGCCATTGCAGCAGGTGCAGGTGAACTGGGCGATCATAAGCAGCATAAGCGCCGCCGGGATATGGCATGACGAGAGCAGCGTTCCCGGCAGCTTACAGACACAAAGGTAAGGTACCCGTGTAGTATACGGCAGGCGGGAGGCAGATGCAAAAGATCGGATCAATCGTGACCGTCGTTGTGGACGGCGGTCCGTGGCTTTCCAAACATTCTTTCAGAACTCTTAGTTGTTATTTAGGATTGACCTATTGACGGGCCAATGGCCGCAGAGTATCATGAAATGGCGTTAATGATCGTTTAACGCCGCCTTAACCGGCTGGATTGGGCCTGATTCTCACTGCGGAGATGCAGGCCGTTTGTATCGTCGCTTGATATCGCTACCTTACATCGCAGACTCTACAGCAGCGCCGCTGTCCGTCTCGTTGCCATTCGTCTGGACATTCGAGCACGACGCTCGAACCCAGCGCCACTGCGGGCGCAACGCACACTGACGGCGCAGCGCCTCCCGGCGGCCCATCTCATCCCAGCTCGTGGGGCTACTCCACCGACCGTTCGCCTGCCTGGGG
>QEUY01000504.1 GCA_003577365.1 Chloroflexota bacterium
CTGGTCGAGCAGGGCGAAGACATCGCGCGCCGACTGGCTGTGCGTAAAGCGGCCCGCCGGGTTGGTCGAGCGCCCATGGCCGCGCAGGTCGACCACAATCACCTTGAAGTGCGCCGCCAGGTCGTCCACATAGGGCTGCCAGACGAGGGTGGAGCGGAAAAAGCCATGCAGTAGGACCAAGGGCGATCCTGCGCCAAGCTCCTCGTAATACAGTTCGATGTCGTTGACCGCCGCGAAATGGCCGTTGTCGGACAGCGGGTGCGCTGGGTTGCTCATATCGATGCGACGATCTGCTCGACGTGGGCTGCCATACGCCGCGCTTCGTCGGCGCTCAGGAGGCCCGCCTCTATCTCGCAGGTGTAACTGCCACCGGCAGGGATGGTCTTGACGTTGCCCTTGGCCTTTTCGGCGCTGTAGCCTTCCGGCTCGGCGGTGGCAGGCAGCACAAGGCCGATGGCGTCTTGATCGGGGGTGCGGCAGATCCAGCGCACGCCCTTGTCGAGTTGGGCCGGTTTGTGGCGCACATAGTCGGCGCTGCCGTCGGGATGGACTTGCAGCGTGTGCGCCCAGCCCTCGGCGTCGGCGATATAGTCGATGGTAAAGACGATCTCTGGGTCAAAGGCCAGGTCGGGGGCCAGCACATGATGCTTTTCAGGATGCTGCTCCAACTCCTGCATAAACTCGCGATAGCCAGGGCCGGGGCGCACATGGGACGGGATGCTCTTGCGCACGCGCACATGCTCCGGTGTGGGCTGCGCGCTGTAGACCAGCCGCCCGTTGTCCACAGGCCGGAAGTTGATATGCGCCAGGTACATCAACTCCATGGGGGTGCGCTTGAGGTTGGTCACCGTGAGGGCGACGGTGCAGCGCGATTCCCCGGCATAGAGCTTGACCAGGGGATGCGCCACATAATGATGGTTGAAGGCGACGGTATGTTCATATGCGCCGCCCAGCCCGACATAGTCGCCGCGCTCGTCGCTGCCCAGCACCAGCCAGGCCTTTTGATAGGGCGCGTTGGGCAGTTCGCCGTGCAGCGGATGCGTGTCGCCGCCGGCGGGCACGCCCATGGCGGTGGCGCCGCAGTGGAGCAGAAAGCCGCCGTAGGTCTCCAGATAGTTCTGTGTGGCCTTGGGCTGGTCGAACATCGATTTCATCGTCAGATTGCGCCCGCCAAAGCTGGCCGACCAGATCTGCTGGCCCTGGAAGGGGAGCAGGACGAGTTCGCCCTGGTCGTTGCTCAGCCGCAGGCCGGCCACGCCGGAATCAAAGCGAAAGAGGCCGGCTTTCAGGGGGCCGCGCTCGACAAAGGGGCGTTCCTGCGCCTCGAAAAAGTTAGGCTGGAGGTGGATAGTCGTTTCGACAGGGTTCATCGTATGACCGCCTATGCGGATATGTTGCGGATTAAGAAGTGTCAGCTATAGGGATTGAAACCAACTGTGATCAATTTCGACCTGTTCAATTTCGATGCGCTTAGTAGATACACCCAAACCAAGTTCCTTTAGTCTCTCGACCAGGATGTCGCCGTCGATGAGGTCAATCGTTGGCGCGCCATCACGCGTGGCCTCGCGCACAGCTTCTTTGGTGAAGCTGCCAGTGGTGATCAGTAGCCCTTTGTCGGCACGGCCTACCATGGCTCCCCGAAAGTCCCTTACCTGGCTTGCGGTTACCGCGCCACTGTAACGCTTGCATTGGAAAATTACATGAAAGCTGAGAAAGCCGCCCAGCCGCATGATGCCTTTGCCGTCGATGCCGCCGTCACCAGAGCGGCCCGTAACTTCTACTTGAATGAACCCAGCTTCGCGCAATAGACGTTGTGCAAGCCGTTCGAAGGCAGACGGCTCCATTGCGAGCACCGTTTGCAGAAGCTCATCCTGCCACGTTAAGGTGGTTTCCTGGTCTTGCTCGACCTCTTGTTCGACAGACCCATTATCTGATCGATTGTGCAGTATTTTTTGAATATGGCGCCTAACAGCGTCTGGATCAACTTCCTTCGCTTCGCGACCTGCGGCTGTCAGTGCCCACACGCCGCGTTGGGAATTCTCAATCAGGCCATACTGTTTCAGATAAGTGCGCGCCCATCCGAGCCGGTATTCAATCTCTGTTTGTCCCCCGCGTTCTGGATTGTGCAACTTTTCAAGTTGCTCTGAGGTTAGGGGGAAACGCTCAATAACAGCTTGATAGATTTCATCAATCGTACCCGACCCGCCTAGTTGCTCTAGGGCGCGTAGTGTCGGGTTCATAAGCTGTTTATAGGAGGGAATTGCTGTCATGTCATCTAGGGGAATTTTCACAGTTTGATAGGTGATGGATATGATCGTAGCAGTTGCTGCAATTATCGTCAACGATGGGATTAAGCGATTTTGGTCACCATTACCAGCGCGGCCATGGCCTGCACCTGCGCCGGCGTGCCCACGTCTACGCCTTCGAGCATGGCGGCGGCGGTGCCGGCGGCGACGCCCCAGCGCGCCACGTCGACCAGCGGCATGGCCTGCGCCAGCGCATAGAGTACGCCCGCCAGCAGCGCATCGCCCACGCCGACCAGCGTGCGCACCGCGACCTGCGGCGGCCGCGCGTGGATCGTCTCTGTGCGCGTCGCCAGCAGCAGCCCCTCCGCGCCCAACGAGAGCGCCACGATCTGGATGCCTTGCGCCAGGAAATAGGCCGCGGCCTGCCGCGTCGCGGGGATGCCGTCGAGCGCCACCCCTGTCAGCTCCTGCGCTTCCTCGGCGTTGGGTTTGACCAGGAACGGCGCGGCCGCGCAGCCCAGGCGCAGCGCCGCGCCGCTGGCATCCAGACAGGCATAGCCGCCCGCGCCCTGGATCAGCGTGACCAGCTCGGCATAGAAGTCGTGGGGCACGCCCGGCGGCAGGCTGCCGCAGATCGCCCAATAGCTGCCCGGCGTTGCCAGGCGGCGCACCTGGCCGCGCACCGCTTCCAGCGCGGCGGGCGGCACGGTTGGCCCGGCCTCGTTGACCTTGATGTAGCGGCTGCTGTGCGCCTCGGCGATCACGGTGTTGGTGCGCGTCTCGCCGGGGATCGTCACAAAGTCGGTGGCGATGCCCAGACCGTGCAGCCCTTCAGCCAGCATCTGTCCGGTATGGCCGCCCACCAGACCCAGCGCCGTGCTGGGCTGCCCCAGCACATGCAGCCCGCGCGCCACGTTAAAGCCTTTGCCGCCCCAATCCAGCCGCGAGGCCGTGGCGCGCAAGACCTCGTTGTCGCGGATCGCGTCCACCGTCAGCGTGCGGTCCAACCCTGGGTTGAGCGTGATGGTGTAGATCATGACCCTCCGGAGAATTTCCCCATTGCTTTGAAGAGATCGCGATTGTGTGCGTAGGCGGCGCGGAAGAGCGGCAAGCGGGTTTGATAGAAGGCATGGCGCGCAGGGTCAGCGCCGACCGCGGGCGCATAGACGGCCCAGGCCTGCGCCTGTGCGACCAGGTCGAACAAGCCCAGCCCGGCCCCGGCCAGCAGCGCCGCGCCCAGCGCCGACTGTTCCTGCCGTGCCAGCGGATGCACCGGCGCGCCAAAGATGTCGGCGATGATCTGCCGCCACAGCGGGCTGGCCGCGCCGCCGCCTGCCAGCACAATGCGGCTGGGCGCTGCGCCCAACTCGGCCAGCACCGCATAGGCGTCATAGGCCGCCAAGCCGACCCCTTCCAGCACGGCGCGCACCAGCGCGGCGCGGCCATGCTGCAGCGTCAGCCCTAGGAATGCGCCGCGCGCCTGCGGGTCCATATGTGGCGTGCGCTCGCCCACCAGATAGGGCAGAAAGAGCAAGCCCTCGCTGCCCGGCGGCACATCGGCGGCCCAAGCGGTCATGCGCGTGTAGGCGTCGGGGCCGTCTAGCCCCAAAACCTGGTCGCGCAGCCAGCGCAGCGCCAGCCCCGCGGCCAGCCGCGCGGCCATCTGATACCAGCCCGCCTGCTGCGGCGTT
>QEUY01000505.1 GCA_003577365.1 Chloroflexota bacterium
AGCGCCTCAGCAGCGCATATTGAAAGGATCGCACATCGTGGCCTCCCTCCAACCACTGCCGCCTGAGGCGCTCTACACACGCTGTACGCTCAGCCATATGGATTTCGAGACGACCGCCGAGCTGGGTAACGATATCGAGTTTATCGGCCAGGATCGGGCCATTGCCGCCATTGAGTTGGGCATCACCATCGACCGCCAAGGCTATAACATCTTTGCCCTCGGCCCCAGCGGCACAGGCAAATACACGGTCATCCAACACTTTGTGGAACAACAGGCCGCACAGGAGCCGCCGCCGGATGACTGGTGTTATGTCAATAATTTTGACCAGCCCTACATGCCTGTCGCCCTGCGCCTGCCCACCGGCATGGGCAAGCAGTTGGAGCGCGACATGGGCCGCCTGGTCGAAGACCTGCGCACCGGCCTTTCGTCGGCGTTTGAGAGCGAAGAGTACACCACACGGCGGCGCACGCTGGAGGAGGAATTCCAGGAGCGGCAGCAAGGGAGCCTCAAAGAGCTGCAGGACACAGCGCGCGAGCGCGGCTTGGCGCTGCTGCGTACCCCTGCCGGGCTGGCGTTTGCCCCCCTGCGCGGCGGCGAGGTCATCCCGCCGGAAGAGTTTCAGAAGCTGCCGGAGGAAGAGCAGAAACGCGTGCAGGGCGAGGTCGAGGCCTTGCAGGAGCAGTTGCAGAAGGTGCTGCTGCAAGTGCCGCGCTGGGAGCGCGAGTATCGCACACGGCTGCGCGAACTGAACAATGAGGTCACGGCGCTGGTCGTCAACGACCTGCTGGACGATCTGCTGACCAAATACAAAGAGCTGCCGGATGTGCTGCACTATCTCCAGGCGGTGCAGCAGGATATCAGCGATCATCTCGACGATTTCTTGGACACTGGCGACGACAAACCGGCGCAGGGGGAAGCGGCGAATTTGCCCATCCCAGAGACCTTTAAGAAATCGCCGGCGCTGCGCCGCTATCAGGTCAATGTCTTGGTCGATTCCAGCGACGCCCAGGGCGCACCGGTGATCTACGAGAGCAACCCCTCCTATCTCAACTTGGTGGGCCGCGTGGAGCAGATGGCGATGATGGGCGCGCTGATCACCGACTTCACGCTGATCAAACCCGGGGTGCTGCACCGCGCCAACGGCGGCTATCTGATCCTAGACGCGCTCAAGGTCTTGTCCAGCCCCTATGCCTGGGAGGGTCTCAAACGCGCCCTCCAGTTCCGCCAGATTCGCATCGAATCGCCCGTACAGATGTTGAGCTTGACCAGCACAGTATCGCTGGAGCCGGAGCCGATCCCGCTCGACATCAAGGTGATCTTGATGGGCGACCGCCAGCTTTACTACCTGCTGGCGCAGGCCGACCCCGACTTCAACGAGCTGTTCAAGGTCGCCGCCGACTTCGACGACGAGTTTGTGCGCGACGACGAGACCACACGCCAATACGCGCGCCTGATCGCCGCCATCGTGCGCCGCAACGAGCTGCTGCCCTTTGACCGCTCGGCAGTCTGCCGTGTGATCGAGCAGGCCGCCCGCCTGGTCGAAGATTCCGAGCGCGTGACGGCGCAGATGCAGGCGATTGTCGATCTGTTAGAGGAATCGGATCACTGGGCGCGGCGCGAGCAGGCGGCGCTGGTGACCGCCGCCCATGTGCAGCAGGCCATCGACGCCCAGATCTATCGCTCGGACCGCGTGCGCGAGCGCATGCAGGAGCAGATGCTGCGCGAGACCGTGTTGATCGACACCGAGGGGGCCAAGGTCGGCCAGATCAACGGGCTGTCGGTGCTCTTTCTGGGCACGTTCAGCTTTGGCCGGCCCAGCCGCATCACGGCCACGGTCTACATGGGGCCGGGCGAAGTGGTCAACATCGAGCGCGAAGTAGAGATGAGCGGGCCGCTACATTCAAAGGGGGTGTTGATCCTGGCGGGCTTTTTACGCAGCCGCTATGCCCAGCAGCGCCCGCTGTCGTTGAGCGCCAGCCTGGTCTTTGAGCAGTCGTATGGCGGCGTGGACGGCGACAGCGCGTCCTCGACCGAGTTGTATGCTCTGCTCTCCGCCATCGCCCAAGTGCCGATCCGCCAGTCCTTTGCCGTGACCGGTTCGGTCAACCAGTTCGGCCAGGTGCAGGCGATCGGCGGGGTGAATGAGAAGATCGAAGGCTTCTTTGACCTGTGCAAGGCGCGCGGCTTGACAGGCGACCAGGGGGTGCTGATCCCGGCGGCCAATGTGAAACACTTGATGCTGCGCCAAGATGTGGTGGAGGCGGTCGCGGCCAAACAGTTCGCGATCTACCCAATCCGCACGATCGACGAGGGGATCGAGGTCTTGACCGGCATGAAGGCGGGCGAGCCTAATGCCAAAGGGCAATATCCCGCCGGCACATTCAACCGCAAGGTGGCGGATGCGCTGGCCGTGTTTGCCGAAAAAAGCAAGGAGTTCGCCCAACAGGAGAAGACGCCCACGCGCCGCACGCGCCACAAGGCGCACGCAGATGCAGGCGGTGACGGCGATGGCAGACAGAACCGGCCCAATCGGCAAGGTGCAAAGAAAGGTGGGGCACGATGAATGAGGCGGCCATGCCGGAACGTGTCGAGCGAATTGTCGTTGCCTTGGATGCCTCGCCCCAGAGTGTGGCCGCGCTGAAGGCTGCCGCCGAGCTTGCCACCCTGATGCAAGCCGAGTTAGAAGGGCTGTTTGTCGAGGATATCAACCTGCTCTATCTGTGCGGGCTGCCCTTTGGGCACGAGATCGGCTCCTATACGGCCAAGCTGCGCCGACTCGACAACGCTGCCATGGAGCGCCAACTGCGGGTGTTGGCGGCGACGATCCAGCAGGTGATGGAGCGCGTGGCCGCGCAGACGCCGGTGCGCTGGAGCTTTCGCGTGCGCCGCGGGCCGGTGGTCCAGGAACTCCTGGCCGCAGCACAGAGCGCGGCGCTGCTGAGCATGGGCCGCGCCGGGCGGGTGCGGCGCAAAGGGATCGGCTCAACCGCGCAATCGCTGGTCAGCCAGGCACAGCGCCCGCTCTTGATCTTGGGCGAAGGCAACGGGCTGGAGTATCCGCTGACCGTAGTCTATACCGGGACGGCGGCGGCGCAGCGGGCGCTGGAGCTGGCGCTGCGTCTGGTGCGGCACGAGCCATCGCGGCTGCGCGTGGTGGTCTGGGACGGCGGCGACACGACGCTGGATGCCGCCCAGATGGAACAGGCCGCGCGGCGCTTGGTGGAAGCCGAGCCGGAGCGCGCCGCGCAGGTGACCTTCCTGCGCGCCAGCCGCAGCGCGGACCTGCACGCCGCGCTGCGTGCGCTGGACGGCGGTACGCTGGTGCTGCCACGTGAACAGGCGGCGCTGGTGGCGCAACATGCGGGGCCGACCTTGTTAGTGCCCTAGAGACTAGTGCCCTCGAGAGATAAACCGCAGAGAGCGCAAAGCTCGCAAAGACAAAACAACAGGCACGGCGGGGCCGAATCGCAAGACGATACATACGAGCAGCAGATAAAAGATTGTCCAGACCGATCTGCTGCTCGCATGTGCATGTGACGACAGCAGGCGCGTCGTCTCTCTCCTCCTCCGGCGCACGCCCCTTTTGCACAATATTTGCCCACCGATTGCACAGCTCCATTGCACAAGCTATATCCCTTGGCATGCCGGATACCTGTATCGCGGGGGCTGGCGGCTGCGCGCTGGCATGTCATAGTAGAGATGGTAGGCGATTCTTACTTTGTTCCCAACGCACTCCTGCCAATGCACGATTACTAACCAACGGCTCAGGAGGGCGACTGGGGAGGACGTGGGTCCGAAAGGAATAGACCATGACTGACTTACGAGAGGAAACGCGCACGACCCCGAATGCGCAGGCCACGCCGGTAGACGACAAGCCGCAGGTGGAAGTCTATGACACCGGCACAGCCAATACGGCTGGCCTAAATGCCAACGACGT
>QEUY01000506.1 GCA_003577365.1 Chloroflexota bacterium
ACCCTGCGCCAGAAGGCGATCTTTCTTTCCGGCGGCAACCAGCAAAAGGTCGTGCTCGCCAAATGGCTGGCGTCGCAGCCCAAAGTGTTGATCCTCGACGAGCCGACGCGCGGCATCGACGTCGGCGCCAAAGCCGAGGTCCACGCCTTGATGAGCCGTCTGGCCCAGGCCGGGATCGGGATCATCATGGTTTCGTCGGAGCTGCCAGAGGTATTGGGGATGAGCGACCGCATTGTGGTGATGCATGAAGGCCGGGTCGCGGCCATCCTCGACCGCGGCGAGGCGACCCAAGAACGGATCATGGCCTATGCCAGCGGGCAGAACGAGCCGCGCGCGGCGCAACAGGCCCCAAGCGAACAAGGAGGCGCGCCATGAGTGAGGCAGCCGCAGGACCGGTCAAAGTCTATGCGCCTGAAAGACGCTCTTGGCGCGAGGTGCTGCGCAGCCAGGAATTGGGGGTGTTTCTGATCCTGCTGGCGATGGGCCTCTTTCTGACGATCCGGACGGACACCTTTCTCACCAGCACAAATATCTTTAACATTCTGCGCTCCTTTTCCTGGATCGCCATCAGCGCCTTCGGCCAATGCATGGTGATCATCACCGGCGGCATTGACCTGTCGGTCGGGTCGGTGATGGCGCTGTCGGGGCTGGCGGCGGCGATGTTGATGGTGGCCGGGGTCAGTGTGCCGCTGGCTGTGCTGGGCGGGCTGGCGACCGGCGCGCTGGTCGGGCTGGCGAACGGGCTGATGATCAGCAAGGCGCGGCTGCCCCCGTTTATCGCCACGCTCGGCACGCTCTTGATGGCGCGCGGCATCACCACCGGCCTGACCGCGGGCCAGCCGGTGCGCGGTCTGCCGTCCGGCTTTCTGCTGCTCGGCCAATATGACATCCCGGTCGGCGGTATGGGCGTGCCGCTGCCGTTGGTCGTGATGCTGGTCTTGGCGGTGCTCACCGCCATCTTTCTCAACCGCACGGTGTGGGGCTACCGTATCTATGCCTTGGGCGGCAACGAGGTGGCGGCGGGGCTGTCGGGGATCAACACGGCGCGCGTCAAGATCATGGTCTACACGCTCTGCTCTTTTCTCACCAGCATCGGCGGCATCCTGATGACGGCCCGGCTGGGCGTGGCCGCGCCGACCGCGGCCCAGGGCTATGAACTGGACGTGATCGCCGCCGCGGTGGTCGGCGGCACCAGTTTGACCGGCGGCGAGGGGACGATCCTCGGCGTGCTGATCGGCGCGGCGATTATGCAGGTGCTGCGCAACGGGCTGGTGCTGACCGGCGTTTCCGCCTACTGGCTGCAGGCAGTGCAGGGGCTGGTGATCGTCGTGGCGATCATGCTCGACCAACTGCGCCGGCGGCGCTAGTAGGGTGTTGGGGATGGATTCTGCCTATTCCGACTATGTGGTGATCACGCTCCATATCCTGGGCGCGACGCTGGCGGGCGGGCTGATCGGGCTGGAGCGCAGCTTCCATGGCCGGCCTGCGGGCTTCCGCACACACACGCTGGTCTGTGTGGCGTCCAGCGTATTGATGCTGGTGACCTATTTTCAGTGGAAATGGCTGCCGAATGTGCCCTGGGAAACGGTGCGCACCGACCCCACGCGCATGGCGCAGGGCATCATGACGGGCGTCGGCTTTTTGGGCGCGGGGGTGATCTATAAAGAAGGGCTGAGCGTGCGCGGGCTGACCACCGCCGGGTCGATCTGGATGACCGCGGCTATCGGCATCCTGTTTGGGATCGGCTTCTACTTCCCGGCCATCTTTGCCACGCTGTTGACGTTGGGCGTGCTGTCGGCATTTCGCTGGATCGAAAGCCACATGCCCGCCCAAGCCTATGCCCACTTTCATATTCGCTTTGAGCGCGACCATGCGATGCCCGAAGAGCAACTGCGGGCGCTGCTGGCCGCGCACGGGTTCACCGTCGCCAACATGAGCTATCGCGTGATCAACGAGGGGCGCTCGTTTGAATATCGCATGGTGATCCGCACCATCGATCCACGCAACCCGGCGAAGCTGGCCGCGGCCTTGGCCCGGCTCGACTCAGTCCACGAGTTTCGCATCTCACCCACGGGGGATTAGGGAACTCAAGCGACTCTTTATAGAGTTCATAGAGAGAGTCACCGCCAAGGTCGCGAAGATCGCAAAGGAGAGCGCCACAAAACCGCCGCTGCGATTCCGCTGTGATGATGCATCACGTTGCCGGTGACTCGGCGCTGGGAGTGCAGCGCACGGACTCGCGCGGACCCCTGGGAGCCGGAAAAACGGTGTTTGCCAAAAGCGGCGCGTCTGTGATACCGTAAAGCTCACGCATCAGGGGATTGCCGCCATTCTGCAGCGCGGTTGTTCACCATCGCTCCTCTGGGCGCTCGCCCCAGGATATGAGTCTCCATACTGCCGGTAACAATTGTATAGTCGAACAGACCGTCTCTGCTCGCCGCTGTTTTCCTCGTTGATCTACCGTCGCTCGACCGCAATCTGTCGATCACAACCTATCGCTCATCATCTATTGGTTTCGTGTCGAAAGGAGTAGTCCCAATGATCGGTGGTTTCAACAATCGCGTCGCTTGGATCGATCTGACCACGGGCGCGATTGAGTATCGGGGCATTGATGAAGAGGATGCCAGGAAATATATCGGCGCGCGCGGGCTGGGCGTGAAATACGTCTTCGACAACGGCCCTCAGGTGGACCCGCTCTCTCCCGACAATCTGCTGTGTGTAATGAATGGTCCGCTGACCGGCACCGACGTCAACATGAGTGGTCGCCTGGCCGTGGTGACCAAGTCGCCGCTGACGGGCACGATTGCCGATTCACACATGGGCGGCTGGACGGCGGCCAAGCTCAAGTGGGCCGGGTTCGACGGGCTGGTCTTTAAGGGCAAGGCCGACACCCCGGTCTATGCCTATGTGGAAGATGGGCAGGTGACGCTGCACGATGCCTCCGATGTCTGGGGCAAGGGCATCCATGAGACGCTGGCGACGCTGCGCGAGCGCCACGGCGAAGTGTGCGACGGCATGGCGATCGGCCAGGCCGGCGAGAACAAGGTGCGTTTCGCCTGCTGGGTCAACATCGACGACCGCGCTGCCGGGCGCAATGGCACCGGCGCGGTAGGCGGCAGCAAGAACCTCAAGGCGATCATCATCAAGGGCGACCGCGCCAACCGCCCGCGCCCGGCCAACAAGGAGGCCGACCGCGAGGCCCGCAAGCGCGCCCTGGCCGCGATCATGGCGGAGGAGAACATCACTTCGCCCAAGAAGGGCGGCCTCAGCCTCTATGGCACGAACGTGCTGATGAACATCACCGAGAGCATCGGCGGGCTGCCCACGCGCAATGCGCAGTTCACCGCCTTTGGCGCGGAGAACGCCGAGCGTCTCTCCGGCGAATATGTGCGTGAAAACATCCTGATCGGCGAGCCGACCTGTCACGCCTGCCCGGTGGCCTGCAAAAAGGAAGTCGAGATCACCGAAGGCCCCTATGCCGTGCGCATGGAGAGCGTCGAATATGAGCCGGCCTGGTCGTTGGGCGCCAACTGCGGCAACGACGACATCGCCTCGGTCGCCTATATGATCGACCTGTGCAACGACTATGGCATGGACCCCATCGAGCTGGGCAATGTGCTGAGCATGTATATGGAGGCGAGCGAGCGCGGCTATACCAACGGCGACGGCAAGCTGGCCTGGGGCGACCGTCCCGAAATGGTGGAGACCGTGCGCAAGATCGCGCGGCGTGACGGCGTGGGCGATAAACTGGCGCTCGGCACAGCCGGCGCGGCGACGGCCTTTGGCTGTCCTGAGCTGGCGATGGCCGTCAAGGGCCAGGCCATTCCGGCCTATGACCCGCGCGGGCTAAAGGGCATGGGCATCGCCTACGCCACCAGCAACCGCGGCGCTTGCCATCTGCGCGCCTATACGCCCGCCGCCGAGTTG
>QEUY01000507.1 GCA_003577365.1 Chloroflexota bacterium
CCGCGGCGCGGCTATCCGTGCGGGCAGCGACCCAGATCGGGAGCGCCGCCGCGCCGATTTGCTTGATGCCGATCCCTATCAACTGACCCTACCCGGCTCGGACGATCCCAGCGCAGACAAACCGCTTGCGGACAGCGCCCCCGATCTGCTCATAGCCAATTTGCCCAATTTGCCCCTCCCCATAGACAATACGGATCGTTTGGCAGACCGGTATGCCGAAACGCGCAAACTCAACAGGGCCTCGCACAGGGCCAATCAGATGGCCGGCGACATGGTAGATGATCTTTCGGAGGACAGCACCGGCGACAGCGCCGCGGCGACCGTGGATGAGTGCACGGGCCGCGAGACACAAGCCGAGTTCGACCCGCATGTAGTCTGGCAAATGGTCCTGGGCGAGTTGGCGCTGCAGATGCCCTCGGCCACCTTTGACACCTGGGTGCGCGATACGGTCGTCATCGGCTATGAGGACGGCGAATTTATCATCGGCATGCCCAACGCCTATGCGCGCGATTGGTTGGAGAACCGGCTGCGCCACTCGATCAAACGCACGCTGAGCAGCATCATGCGCCGTTCGGTGCAGATGCAGTTTCGCGTCTGCCCGCGGCCGGTGCAAGACAAACGCCAGGTGGAGACGGCCCCGCTCTATCAGCCGGATGCTTCGGCAGCCAGACAGCCCGAACAGCCCGCGCCGCAGCTACAGGCGGCCCCACCCACCGGCCAGCTTAGGGGGAGCAAGCAGATCACGGTGATGGATCAGCAGGACGACCACTTCTCGTCCCAATTGAACCCGTCCCATACCTTCGACACCTTTGTGGTGGGCAACCACAACCGGCTCGCCCATGCCGCGGCGCTGGCGATCGTCGATTCGCCGGGCCAAGCCTTCAACCCGCTCTTTATCTATGGCGGCGTGGGGCTGGGCAAAACGCATTTGCTCAATGCCATCGGCAACAGCCTGCGCCAAAAAGGCTATCGCCTGATCTACTGCTCGTCGGAGCAGTTCACCAACGAACTGATCAGCGCGATCCGCAACCAAAACACCGAGCAGTTTCGCAACAAATACCGCCAGGCAGATGTGCTGCTGATCGACGATATCCAGTTTATCGGCGGCAAGGAGAGCACCCAAGAGGAGTTCTTCCACACCTTCAACCATCTGCACGCCGCCGGCCGCCAGGTCGTGTTGAGCAGCGACCGCCCGCCCAAGGCGCTGGCTACGCTGGAGGAACGGCTGCGCAGCCGGTTTGAAGGCGGGCTGCAGACCGATATCGCCCAACCCGATTTCGAAACGCGTGTGGCGATCTTGCAGTCCAAGGGCAACCGCATGGGGGTGAACATCCCCTATGAGGTGTTGATGCTGGTGGCAGAGCGGGTCGACAGCAACATCCGCGAGCTGGAAGGCGCGCTCAACCGCATCTACATGCAGGCGCGGCTGACCAACCAAGCCGTCAATCTACAGTTCGCCAGAAACTTGCTGGAAAATCTGGTACCGCAGCGCGTGCCCTGCACACCGGCGGGCGTGATCCGCATCGTGGCCCAGCATTTCAACCTGCGCTCCGAAGACTTGACCGGGCGCAAACGCACCAAAGACGTAGCCAACGCCCGGCAGATCGCCATGTATCTGCTGCGCGAGGAGAACGACCTTTCGCTGCCGGCCATCGGCGAGCAGTTGGGCGGGCGCGACCACAGCACGGTGCGCTATGGCGTGGAGCAGGTGGCCAAAGAGTTGGAGCGCGACGAAGCCCTGCGCATGACCATCATGGCGCTGCGTGAAAAGGTCTATGCCCCCGCGGCTTGATCGGCACGGCGGAGCATCGGCACGGCGGAGCATCGGCACGGCGGAGCATCGGCACGGCGGAGCCCTAGTGTTCGGACAAACCTCCTGCGGTTATCACCTGCCAGGAGGTTTTTTGTTGCGCTGCATAGAGCTACGCCCGGCGCTGTATGGCCGACGATAAGCAGCCGGGTATGACACGGTATATGGCACAGTGCATCTGCGGCCTGTCCCTATCAGCGCCACCGACTCACAGAGGAACCCTCATGGCCCGTTTCTTCCGATTGATGGTTGTGCTCGCTCTGCTGATCTTCGGCTCACCGTTCTACATCGCGGCGCAGACAGCCTCAGGGCAGCCGGGGGGATCTGTCTTGACGGCAGCGGGCGCCCCTGCTGCGCTCTCCGACTTTGAAAGTGAAGTGGTCCGCCTCGTCAACCTGGAGCGCAAGCAAAACGATGCCAGTTGCCCCAATCTGGCGCTGCACCCGACCTTGCGCCAGGTCGCCTACGCCCACAGCAAGGACATGGCCGACCGCAACTTCTTTGACCACACCAACCCGGACGGCGAAGGCCCTGACGACCGGGTCAACAAGACCAACTATAAATGGGAGCGGCTGGCCGAGAACATCGCCGCCGGCTATGAGACGCCGCAAGCGGTGGTCGAGGGCTGGATGAACAGCGCGGGCCACCGCAGGAATATCCTCAACTGTGCCTATCTCGATACTGGCGTGGGCTATTACTTCAGGGTCGAGTCGGAATGGGGTCATTACTGGACGCAGTTGTTTGGCCGCCAGCCGGGCACGCGGCCCGAACCAGAGCCGGAGCCTGAACCGGGGGTGAACGAGGCGGCCTTCCTGCCGCTGATGCTCCGCTGAACTTTCCACTGTGCTCTCTGCTGTGCTTTCGGCTGATAGGGCAGGGTGCAGTTCCTTTGTCAGACTTTGTACAGGTATCGCGCAGCCATGCGCTGCTATACTGTGGGAGCCGCGCAAGCAGCTTGCGCGGCGCGTTGACCCAGCGGCGGCTGCGCCGAACCCACATCGCTTACAAAGGAAGCTGTCATGCCCCGCCCCCCTCAAGCCTTATCTGCACTCTGCACCGCGTTCCTCTGCCTGCTCCTATGCGCCGGCCTGGCCCAAGCAGAACGGGTTCAAGCGGAGCCATTCGCGGGGTTGGGCCAAGC
The DNA here is from genome assembly GCA_003577365.1 of Chloroflexota bacterium. Taxonomy (GTDB): domain Bacteria; phylum Chloroflexota; class Anaerolineae; order Caldilineales; family Caldilineaceae; genus QEUY01. The sequence continues at coordinate 2,952 of QEUY01000507.1, forward strand.
TGTCTACCTGCCCTTGGCGATCCGCCAACCCGACGCCCCCCCCACGCCCGCGGCTACGATCAACAACGGCGATTTTGAGACCGGCCCCGGCGGCGGGTGGACGGAATCGTCCACGGTACTGGGCGACAAGCCGGGCGCGATCATCAAGGAACTGCACGATACCAGCATCGTCGCGCCGCGCTCAGGGCGCTATGTCGCCTGGTTTGGCGGCATCCACGACGACATCAGCATTCTCAGCCAGCCGATCACACTGCCCGCGGGCGCGTCTCACCTGGTCTATGCCTATCGCGCCTATTCCGAGGAACCGGCCTGCGGCGTGGACGGCGGCGAGCTGGCGCTGGTGCGCGGCGAGACCGTGAACATCCTCGACAGCGTCGAACTGTGTCTCGCCACAGAGCGCGAACAATGGACCCTCAGGCAGATCGACCTGACGCCCTATGCCGGGCAGACATGGACGCTGCGCCTGCGCGTGGCGACCAACGGCAGCCTCTACAGCCATTTTTTTGTCGACGACATCGGCATTGCTGCCAACTGAGCATTTCCCCAACTGAACCCAATCGCGGGGCGGGCGCGCCGCCCAGACTGCGGCATGGAGCAATGCCGGTTTGTGACAAAAGAAGCTTTTGCGCTCTGACCTAAATTACAGTAAACTATCGTGAAACGCTATAGTTGTCTTGGAACATTGAATGGCAGCGCCGGCGCCTGGCGGGCAGCCGGTTTGGAATCAGGTCCCACCACGCTAGATTGACCGAGTTGAAGCAACTGTTCGAACGATTGGGCAGAGTTGGATCGGGTTGGAGTCGCGCATGAGCAGTGAGGGTCGCCAAAAAGCTCTAGAAACCACCCTGGCCGGGCTGAATAAACGCTATGGCGAGGGGGTGGTGATGAAGTTGGGGGAGGCGAGCCGGCTGTCGGTGGAAGCGATCCCGACCGGCAGCCTGAGCCTGGACATCGCCTTGGGCGTG
>QEUY01000508.1 GCA_003577365.1 Chloroflexota bacterium
TCCGGGCTGGCGGGCATCGCCTGGGGCGGCGCGCATCCACAGCCGGGCGAGCTGCGCGTTTTGGGCGAGGGCAGCGATGGCAGCGTCTCCGTCGAGATCAGCCTGGCGGGGCGGCCCCCGCTGAACACGCTGGAGATCGTGGGCGCAAACGGCTCGCTCCGTCTTGACCTGTTTCACGGCTATGCCTATGCGCTGGCGGGTGGCGCGTCGAGGCTGCACAAGATCGTCCGGCCCTTTGAGATCGGGGCCAAGGAGTTGGGCGCAGCGGCGACCAACCTCACGCGGCGGATGGTCACAGGCGAAACAGCCTACCCAGGGCTGCGCGCCTTGGTGCAGGCGTTTTATCGGGCCGTACAGACAGGCACGGCGTCCCCGATCGCTCCGGACGCGATGATCGCCGTGGCCGCGGCGCGCGATGAAATTCTGGGCGCGGTCAGAACGCACGCCGCCGTCTCACATGCCGCCGCCCCACACGCAGCCGCCCTACAAGCCATCGATCAACAAGCAATCTATCTAGCGGAACGAGGTGCGCTGTGATCCTGGGGGTCAACGGCATCCGGCTGGTGGCCAAACGCAGCGGCGTAGGCCGGGCCATCGAAGCATTTCTGCGCTGTCTCGACGACGTGGAGCATCTCTTTACGCAGGTGCGCGTCTACACGCCGCAGCCGCTCGACCCGTCGGTGACGCTGCCGCGGGGGGCGACCAATGTGGTGCTGCCGTCGCGCCTGCCGCCAGGGCTGTGGGAACAGATCACGCTGCTGGCCGCGCATGGCAACCGCGATGTCTTGTTCTGCCCCAGCTATGTGATGCCGCTGGCGGCGCGCTGCCCCACCTTGCTGGCGCACCACGGGTCGTATGAAGGGTACAAAGAGGCGGCGGCAGCCTACAGTGGGTGGACACGCCTCAAGGCGCGCGTGATGTATGACCTGAGCGCCCATCGCGCCAGCGTGGTTTCGACGGTGAGCGCATACAGCAAGGCCGACATGGCGCGCTTCTACCGGCTCTCGCCAGAAAAAATCCACGTCATTCCAGAGGGGGTGGACACACGGCTCTTCCGGCCCCTGCGCGATCAAGCCCCGCTGGCGGCCTGGCGGCGTAGGATGTTGGGCGGCGATTTCCCGTACATCCTCTATGTGGGCAAGCCAACCAAGCGGCGCAATCTGCCCGCGCTGCTGGCGGCATTTGCCCAGCTCAAACGTCAAGACCATCTGCCCCATAAGCTGCTCTTGATCGGCAGCGACCTGCCGGGCAGCTCGTTTGCGGCGACCGTGCGCGAGTTGCAGCTTGAAGACGAGGTGGTCGACGTCGGCTATGCCGCCCATGACGAGATCGTGATGGCCTATAACGCCTGCGCGCTCTTTATCTACCCTTCCTCCTATGAAGGGTTTGGCATGCCGGTCTTGGAAGCCATGGCCTGCGGCACACCGGTGATCGCACTCGACAACACGGCCTTTCCGGAATTCGCCGGCGGGGTGGCGCATCTGCTGCCCGACGCCCAGGTCGAAACGCTGGCCGCGGGGATGCTGCATGTGCTCGGCGACGCGGCGCTGCGCGCGCACATGGCACAGGCGGGTCCACAGCGCGCCGCGGCCTACGATTGGCGCATCATCACACGGCGCTACTTGGACCTGCTGTGCGGGCTGGCCGAAACTGTCCGGCCCCATCGCGCCGAGATGCACCGGGAACGGAGCGCCGCATGAACAGCGTCCGTCTCCTGACCCATGCGGCCATGGTGCTGCTGGCCGCGCTCAGTTGTGCGGCGACGGCCCGGCTCAAACCCGAGATCGGCCTGGTCCATCTGTTGACCATCGGGTTGGGCTATTTCAGCCTGGCGGCCCTGGCGGTGACGCTCTTGATCGGCCCGTGGCGCTTGCTGCACAGCCAGCGGCGCACGCCCGTCAACATCGACCTGCGTCGCGACATCGCCATCTGGGCGGGCATCGCCGGGCTGCTGCACGTGGTCTTTGGCTTTCAGGTGCATATGGGCGGGAACATCCTGCACTACTTCTTCCTGCCCGGCAGCCGCACGCCGCAGATCAACTCGTTTGGGGCAAGCAATGTCCTGGGGCTGGCGGCGACGGTGCTGCTGGCGCTGCTGTTGATCCTCTCCAACGACCTCTCGGTGCGGCTGCTGCGGGGCAAACGCTGGAAGGCGATCCAGCGGCTCAACTACCCACTCTTTGCGCTGGTCGTGCTGCACACCTGGGGCTACCAGTACACGATCAAACGCCCCTGGATCATGGCGCTTTTGTCGGTGATATTGGCAGGGCTGGTGGTGATCGGGCAGTGGCGCGGCTATCGCTTCTACCGGATGCAGTGGCCGCAGCCGTCCGCCAGGAGATCGCTCGTCCGGCTGAAGAACAGCGCGCGCTGAACGAGACAGCGAGCCTTCGCTATCGTTTCGTTATCATAGGGTCTTGGGATCACGTCGGCACTAGGGAAAAAGGACACAAGGGGAAACGGGGGTCTTATGAACCACTGGCAGAACGTGCGCGTGTTGGTGACCGGGGGCGCGTCCTTTATCGGCAGCCATCTGGTGGATCGCTTGGTGGCGCTGGGCGCACAGGTGCGCGTGGCCGACGACCTGTCGAGCGGCCGTCTGGAAAACCTGAGCCGCCACACCGGCGCGATTGACTTCCGCCTGGGCGATCTGCGCGACCGTGACTTCACCCGGCAGGTGATGGCGGATCGGCAGGTGGTCTTTCACCTGGCGGCCAGCCACGGCGGACGCGGCTTTATCGATACCCACCCCGCCGACTGCGCCTCCAATATGGTGTTGGACGGCATCGTCTTCGACGAGGCGCACCGCGCCCAGGTGCAGAAGGTCTGCTTCGCCAGTTCGGCCTGTGTCTACCCGACCACGCACCAGATCAAACCCACCAACGGCACGCGCGTCTATCTCAAAGAAGAATGGGCAGACCCCTTCCGCGAGGGGTGCGCCTTTTCCGACGGCGAATATGGCTGGGCCAAGCTGATGGGCGAGATGGCGCTGGCCGCCTACTACAGACAATATGGCCTGAAGTCGGTCTCCTGCCGCTTGTTTACCGTCTATGGCGAGCGCGAAAACGAGACTCACGCCGTGATCGCGCTGATCGCCAAGGCGTTTGTCGGCATGGAGCCCTATGAGATCTGGGGCGACGGCCAGCAGGAGCGCAACTTTACCTATGTCGGCGACACCGCCGACGGCATGATCCGCGCCGCCGAGACAATCGACGACGCCGCGCCGGTCAACATCGGCGCGGCGGAGCATGTACGGGTGATCGACCTGGTGGAGCGCATCTTTGCGATCACAGGCTACCGGCCCAAAGCCATTGACTTTGACCTGACCAAGCCGGTGGGTGTCTATAGCCGGGCGGCGGACCTGACGCGCTGCCGGGAGGTATTGGGATGGGAGCCACAAATAAGCCTGGACGACGGGCTGCGCCGCACCATCGCCTGGTACTACGCCACCAAAGAGCGCGCCGCGGTGGCCCAGCGCCTTGGCTTGCTGTTGACGGAACGCTAGGGCCGCACCGATGGCTGCCGCCGCTCCCCTGGTCAGCGTCTGTGTACCGACCTACAACGATGCGCCGTTCCTGGCGCAGAGTCTGCAGTCGATTGTGCAGCAGACGTATCGCCAACTTGAGATTTTGATCGGGGACGACGCCTCCACCGACGACACCGCCGCGGTCGTGGCCGCGTTCGACGACCCGCGCATCCGCTATATCCGCAACACCGCCAACCTGGGCCAGTTCGAGAATGTGAATGCGCTGATCCGCCGCGCCACCGGCGACTATATCGCAATCTATCATTCGGACGACGTCTATACGCCGCAGATCGTGGCGCGCGAGGCGGCGTTCTTACAGAGCCATCCTCAGGTGGGCGCGGTCTTTGCGCTCGACTGGCGCATCGACGAGCGCGGCGCG
>QEUY01000509.1 GCA_003577365.1 Chloroflexota bacterium
ACTCCTTTCCTCTTTGCCACATCCGCCCGTGGATGGTATCCTTGGTATGTGGGCGCGCCGCCAGGCGTGATCCTTCGCACAGCGTCTCTTTTTCCAGTCCTTTTCTATAACTTTCTGATCTTTTCCGTGAACCTACCTATTTCCCCAATTGGTTAGGAGTAGAGATGAAACAGATCGCCAAGTGGTTGTTGCTGTGCAGTTTGGGCGCAGCAGTCGGGTTTGGCGCAACCTTGCTGGTTGCCCAGCGCGATGAGGTAGCCCGTATCCTCACGGCGATGCTGGCCCCTGCGCCGGCACGTTCCGTCGAAGGCGTGGCCGAACCGATGGCGCTCGAAGCGGCCGCGCCTGCCGCAGACTTCGCCGCCGAAACCGGCGTGGGCACACTGTCGGTGGCCCCCGCGCCGGAGACTGCGCCGGAGGCCCAAGCCGCCACCCCTGGCGCGCTGACCGCGGTCGGCACGGTCGAACTGACGCAGCCGCGCCAAGTTATCCTGGAGGCGGCGGGCCAGGTCGACACGATTGAGGTCGAAGAAGGTGACGCGGTCGCCGCCGGCGATGTACTGATCACGCTCGACACCACTTATCTGGATTGGGCCGTCGAGCAGGCCGAGATCGGTTTTGAGACGGCGCGCATCAACTTTGAAGAGCTGGGCGAGCAGGTCAAAGAGAGCGACATCGCCGTGGCCGAGGCCAACCTGCTTTTGGCGCAGGAAAACTTGGCCGAGACCCAGCGCGGGCCGACCCAAGAAGAATTGGCTGCCGCCGAGAGCGCGGTCGCCGCGGCCTGGGCGCGCCACGCCGAACTGCTGGAACAGCCCACCCCCGCCCAGATCAACATGGCGTTGGCGAATCTGAAAAAGGCCGAGATCGCGGTGCAGGCCGCGCAGCGCGAATATGACAAGATCGCCTGGCTGCCCGAGGCCGCCGCCACCTCTGCTGCCGATGCGCTCCAGCAGGCGACGATTGACCTAGAAGCGGCGCGCGCGGCCTATGACGAGGCCAACAAGCCCGCCACCGAGTCTGAGATTCAGTCGGCGGTGGCCGCGGCGCAAAGCGCCCAGGCCACGCTCAACGAACTGCGCACCAAGCCCACTGCGGCGGAGCTAGCCGATGCCCAAGCGAAGGTCGCCGCGGCCCAGGCGGCGCTGGAAGACGCGCAGCAGGGTTCCAAGGAATCTGAACTGCGCAAGGGCGAATTGGCCGTGCGCCAGGCGATGATCGGCTTGGAAGAAGCGCGCCTTGCCCGGCAGAACGCCCAGGTCGTCGCGCCGATTGACGGGACGATCCTCTCGATTGACGTGGAGCTAGGCCAGCAGGCTGCGGCGGGCAGTGTGGTCGCCACCATGGCCGATACCGCCAATGTCGACCTGGTGGTCAACGTCGAGCAAAAGGATATCAGCCGGGTCAGTGTTGGGCAGCCGGTGGTGGTCTCGATCTACGCGCTGCCTGCGGACACCTTCTTTGGCGTGGTGGATAAGATCGCGCCCGTGGCGGATGCGGGGACGGGTTTTGTCACCTTCCCGGTCGTCATCCGCCTGACCGAAGGCCCGCTGGAAAAAGTTCTGCCCGGTATGACCGCGTCGGCGGCGTTTGCCGTGGACGAGGCCGCGCCGGCGGAAGCCGCGCCCGCCGCCACACCTACGCCCGCCGCGGCCCCCACTGAGGCGGCAAAGCCGGAAGCGACTGCCGAACCGACCGCCGAACCGGCCGCAGAGGCGACCGCAGAGGCCGCGGAAGCAACGCCTGAACCCGAAGCCGAGGCGACGACCACTCCTCAAGCAGAAGCCACCGCCGAGCCGGAGCCGAGCGCGACGCCCACTGCGAGTAAATAGCTCTCATGACGCGCAATCAGGTACAGAGGGGAGGCCCTGACGGGGATCCCCGCCTTTTGCAGACGGCTGCGTCGGCATCACGGCGGCGAGGGCGCATCCTCGCCTTTCTGAGCATGGCGCTCCTGGCAGGCATGATCGGCGGGCTGGTCTGGATGCGCGGGCCAGAGCTTGGCTCGCTTGAACTGCTGTCCCAAGACCCTACTGCCGAGGAACAGCTTGCCCAGACCGCCACGGACACGCCCACGCCCGATATCTCGCCTGTGCCGGACACGCCTGCCGAACAGGCCGCGGGCCAGGCGCAGAACGCTGAGGTGAATCCGCCGATCCATGCGCCCAACCCGGCGCTGCTGCGCGGGGTCGATCTGCGCACGGTGGTGGCGCCGCCGTCGCCGACGCCGACGCGCACGCCTGTGCCGCCTGTCGCCGCGGTCGAAGCCGTGGTTGGGCTGGGCGGCGCAACGCTCTGGGAAGCGTCCAGCGGCTTGCAGGTGACGCGCGTGGCGCAGGGCGAACTGATCACCATCACTGCCCGCTCTGCCGATAGTCAATGGCTTTATGCTACCACCGCGGAGGGCGCAACTGGATGGGTCGAAGCCGAGCGGGTCATCGCCTTTGACAGCAAACGGCTGGCCGTCCAAGATGTAGTCATCATGCCCATCACCCCGACGCCCGGCGCAGCCGCCGACATGGCCTGGCTGACGCCCACCCCCGCTGCGCGACAGACGGGCCAGCCTGTCGCGCCTTCGAATGTGCCTTCGAATGCGCCTGTGGCGCGCGTGACGGTGGACGATGCCCGGCTCAATATCCGCAGCGGGCCGGGGGGCAGTTATCCCATTCTCGCCAAAGCCGACCCGGACGCACGCCTGACCGTGCTGGGGCGCAACGCTGCCGGCGACTGGCTGCAGGTCGTGCTGCCGAGCGGTTCAGGCTCCGGCTGGGTCGCGGCCGAGTTTGTCGACGTGAGCGGGGGGATGACCAGCCTGCCGGTTGTGGACGGCACGCCGCAGGGCCAGGCGGAGGAAATGCTGCCCCCGCCGGGCAGTGAGCTGGACACCACCAAGGGCGGCGAAGTGCACCCGCGCGCGGGGATCGCGCTGCAAGTCGCACAGCAGTCCGCACCGCTGCTCTCTCCTACGGCTGCACCGCTGCCGGCGCAGGCCACCGGGCTGCAGGGCACATTGGCGATCCAGACGACCTGGGGCGGCGATATCTATCTCTATGACCTGGCGAGCGGCGTGCTGCGCCTCTTGACCGGCGGCTTCGACCCAGCGATCAGCCCCGACGGCAAACAGGTGGCGTTTACGCGCGCCGGCGGCGAACATGGCCTCTACTTGATCGACGTGGACGGCAGCAACGAGCGGCTGATCTTCAGCGGGCGCGAACTGCTGCGCTCGCCCAAGTGGAGCCCCGGCGGCCAGTACATTGTCTTTGAACGCGGCGACGAGGTGCTGCACTGCTGGGAGGTCGGCAACCGCTGCATCCCGCGGCCCCCCTTTGTCGACAAGGATGAACTGAGTACCGAACGTCAGGAAAAGCTGGCGCGGGTGGATGTCAACGGGCAGAATTACCAAGACCTGCCCGTGCTGCAGCGGGCGCATGCCCCGGACTGGAATGAGGCGGGCATCGTCTATCACTCGCCCGCGGGCATCCAACTCACCCACGACGACCCAGGCGCGCAGACGGAGCTGGTCTTTTTCAACATCACCAAGCAGTATGAACTGGACCCTGACTGGCAGCCGGGCGGCGGGCGCATCGTCTTCCAGCGCCGTGAGGCCGACCACTGGGAGATCTACAGCGTCAACCCGGACGGCTCCGGTCTGTTTGCGCTGACCAAACCCGGCTTCACGCTGGTGGACAAGATGCCCAGCAATGTGGCCCCGGCCTGGAGTCCCGACGGGCAGCACATCGTCTTTCTCAGCAACCGGCAGCCCGATCACAATGCGGGCGCGTGGGGTGTCTGGGTCATGGATGCCGGCGGCGGCAACCAACGCCGCTTGCCGATTGACCTGGACTTTACCTATACCTATGTGGCGGAGCAGATGCTCGACTGGGGTCCTTGAGCGCGCCCGTAAT
>QEUY01000510.1 GCA_003577365.1 Chloroflexota bacterium
CGACACAGTTGGGGCCAAGCAGGCGCACGCCGTGGGAGCGGGCGGCTGCCAGCGTGGCCTGTTGCAGCGTCTGTCCCTGGGGGCCGGTCTCCTGGTCCAACCCGGCGGTGATCACCACCGCCGCCCTGGCGCCGCGTGCGCCAAGCTCGGCGATCAGGCCGGGCACGGTGCGGGGCGGCGTGCAGATCACGGCGAGGTCGGGCGTCAACGGCAGGCTCGCCACGTCGGGATAGGCCAGCACGCCGGCAACGGCTTTGTGCTTGGGGTTCACCGGCAAGATCGGCCCGGCAAAACCGCCGGCCAACAGGTTGCGCATCACCGTCGCGCCCACGCTGCGCGGCCGGTTGCTGGCGCCAAAGAGCGCCACCGATTGCGGGTTGAAAAGCGCTTCAAAATTGCGTGTGCTCATGACTGTTTGCCAGTTTTTACAATAGCATATTCACCTACCCAGGGGAGTGCGTCGCACTGGTCATGATCGTTATTTGCACTTGAGGCCGGTTTCTGACCAGTGCGACGCACTCGGCGCCCACGAACGGAACATTGTCCAGCTATGTATGTACCACTTCTGCCTACCCGTTGGACGGCGCCAGCGTCATTACGTGGGTCGCCCCCTCGTGCAGGGCGCGGCGGTTTGTCTCCAGCAGCGCCCGGTGGCGCTCCGGCAGCCAGGTCACCAGGGCCGCATCGACCGCGCGCAGCGGCAGAGGGCCGCATCGACCGCGCGCAGCGGCAGCACGCCAGAAAGGGCGATGAGCGCGCCCAACATAACCAGATTGGCGACGCGCAGGTCGCCCGCCTTCTCCGCCAGTTCATTGGCCGGAAGCAGGATGTTGGTCACGTCCTGGCGGGTAAGCGGGCGGATGACCAGACTGCTGTTGACCAGGAAGAGACCACCCGGTTTCACGCGCGGCTCGTACTTGTCTGCCGAAGGCAGGTTGAGGGCGATGACACAGTCGGGCTGCCGCACCAGCGGCGAGGCGATGGGCTCGTCGCCGATCACCACCGTGCAGTTGGCTGTGCCGCCACGCATCTCCGGCCCGTAGGACGGCAGCCAGGTCACCTCTTTCTCTTGCTGCATGGCGGCATAGGCCAGCAGTTGGCCGGCAAAGAGCGCGCCCTGGCCGCCAAAACCGGCAATCACGATTGAGCTCTCCATTCATCCCTCCTGCATGGTATTCTTGAAATCGCCTAGCGGGAAGACCGGCGCTATCTCGTCACGGATATAGTCCAGCGCTGCGGTCGGCTCCAAATGCCAGTTGACCGGGCAGGCGCTCAGGATTTCGACAATGCTAAAGCCGCGGCCCTCGATCTGCGCCTGCAACGCCAGCCGGATCGCCTTTTTCGTCTTGCGGATTTCGGCCACCGAATGAACAGAGCGACGCACAGCATAGGCCACGCCGGGCAGCGTCGCCAGCATCTCGGTGATGTGCAGCGGGTGGCCGTGCAGCGCCATCGTGCGGCCATGCCGGGTGGTGGTCGTGACCTGGCCGGGCAGGGTGGTGGGCGCCATCTGGCCACCGGTCATGCCATAGGTGGCGTTGTTGACAAAAAAGACGGTGATATTTTCACCCCGGCCGGCGGCGTGCAGAATTTCGTTGCCGCCAATGGCCGCCAGATCGCCGTCACCCTGGTAGGTGAAGACGATGTGGCCGGGCATGACCCGCTTGAGCCCCGTCGCCATGGCCGGCGCACGACCGTGGGCGGCCACACAGCCATCCAGGTTGAAATAGGCATAGGCGAAGACAGCGCACCCAACCGGCGCCACACAGATCACCCGCTCGCGCACGCCCAATTCGTCGATCGCCTCGGCGATCAAGCGGTGGATGATGCCGTGGGTGCAGCCGGGGCAGTAGTGGGTGGGCACATCGCGCAGGCTCGCCGGGCGCTGATAGACGACAGCCATCTCCGCCGGCGCTCCATTGGCCGGTGGTGCGGGTCTCACCAGTAGTGCTTGTTTCATCGTCAGCCTCCTTGCGCTTCCTGCGCCAGTTGCGTCAAGGCATCCGCGATCTCGTCAGGCAAAGGAATAACGCCGCCCATGCGCCCCAGGAAGCGCACCGGGACTCGCCCGCGCACAATGCGGTTGACATCCTCCAGCATCTGGCCGGCGTTCATCTCCACCACCAGCAACCCCTTGGTCTGCGCAAGCAGTTCCTCGAGCGCCGCTTCTGGATAGGGCCACAGCGTGATCGGGCGGAAGAGCCCCACGCGCAGGCCAGCCCCACGCAACTGGCGCACCGCCGACTTGTCGATCCGGCCCACCGTACCAAAGGCCACTACTAGGAGGTCGGCATCCGCGGCGAGGTAGGTTTCGTAGCGCGTTTCCGCTGCTCTGATCCGCGCCAGTTTCTGTTGCAGGCGCAGGTTCAACGCCTCTAGCTCTTCTTCGACCAGATGGAGCGAGCTGATCACCCGCGGCGGGCGGCCATTGGCGCCGGTCAGCGCCCAGTCAGGACGAGTGGCGGGCCACTGTTTGAAGGGCGGCATCACCACCGGCTCCATCATCTGGCCCAGCGTGCCATCGCCGGCAACGATGACGATGTGGCGATAGGCGAAGGCCAGGTCGAAGCTGCGGTACATGAGGTCCACCGCTTCCTGCACCGTGGCGGGGGCAAAGACCAGCGGGCGATAGTCACCATGCCCGGCGGACCGGGTGATCTGAAAATAGTCACTCTGGCTGGGCGCAATGTTGCCCAGACCCGGCCCGCCGCGCATCATGTCGACCAGCACACAGGGGACCTCGCTGGCTGCGATATAGCTGAGCCCCTCCTGCATCAGGCTGATGCCCGGCGAGGAAGAGGCAGTCATGGCGCGCGCGCCCGAACAGGCCGCGCCGTAGACCATGTTGATAGCTGCCACCTCGCTCTCCGCCTGGAGGAAGGCGCGGTTCAACTCCGGCAGGCGCCACGACATGTATTCCAATAGCTCGGTCTGAGGAGTAATGGGGTAGCCGAAGAAGGCCCCGACGCCGGCACGGATGGCGGCTTCGGCCAGCGCCTCATTGCCGCTCCACAGCGCTTTGGCCATTGCACCCTCCTTTCGCGTCGGCGCCCATTGCGGGCGAATGGCTCGTTTCGCGATAGACGGTGAAAACGCTGTCGGGGCAGATTACCGCGCACACCGCGCAGCCTGTGCAGCGCCGGTCCGTCTCGTCCAGGCGTACTGTGCGGTACCCCCGGCTATTGTAGGCGTTGGACAGGCGGAGCACTCCTTGCGGGCAGGCGAAGATGCACAACTGGCACCCTTTGCACCGCTCGCTCTGGATGATGACTGTGCCCTTGATCATCCCGCCTCCTTTCTGAATACTATCCGCTGCTCCCTCTTTCAAACGGATGCAGGAGTAGAATCGGGACAGCGACGTGACGCAGAACATATCCAGCCACGCTCCCGAGCAGCGCACGCTGAAGCCCTGTACGCCCATGTGTGGTCATGGCCATCAGATCGATATCGTGGTACCGGATGTACTGCTCGATTGCACGCGCCGGATCGCCAAAACCGACTTCGGTCGAAACAGTGTAGCCAGCGTCCCGCAGTTCATTTGCGATAGGGAGCAGCTTGCTTTCCAGATCGACAGCCATCGTGGCTTCGATCTGGCTGGTGTAGGTCGGGTGCATCGCCTGTTCCACCTCTACCGAGGAAAGGCGAAACAAGGTCTCGTTGTGTAGGCCTCTATCGGCAACCAGGTCAGCAATGCCGCCCGTGCCGGCAGCCGAGGCTTCCGCCACCCGAAAGAGGATTAATTCGTTCTCCTCTGGTTTCAAATAACGGCTCACAACTGGGAGGATGGTCTCGCTGTACGCAGAGCCATCCAGGGGAATCAATATCTTGTTGCGGGGCATTCTTACACCTCCATTAGCCTCTATCTGTATCGCTGTTGATAGCTTAATCCAAGTAGCGCACCATACGCGTCAATACTAGGTAGACGATCACGATCCTTGGGTTTGCTCCGGGCTTTGCCGCACGAGCAACACCGGGCACGGGCTGTGCAGCATGACCTTATGGGCCACGCTGCCCGCCGTCCAGAGTGATGGGCCACCCATGCCGTGCGACGACATGACGATCAGGTCGATCTTCTCATCGGCGGCGACCAGCAGAATATCCTCCGCTGGCGATTCGTCGCGTACCAGGACGCGTGTGCGAACTCCCTGGCCGGCCAGTTCTGCACGCCTGGCCTCCAAATACTCCTGGGCTTCGCGATGACTGTATTGCAGCGCTTCCCTCATCCAGTGGTTTTCGGGATAGCGCATTCCCAGGCCCGGTGGAGGGACATCCAACACCCGGAGCAGGGTGACCTCGCCGCCAAATTTCTGAGCCAGCGCCACAGCTAGCGGCAACGCGCGCTCGGATAGTTCGGACCCATCCAGTGGCACGAGGATACGGTGCAAAGTTACCATCGTTCATCTTCTCCTTCGGTCGTAAGCGAACGCAATATGGCTCTACTTATTTACGCAATTTGTTCTGTAATCGCCGGCACCATGCTCTCCACCAAGCAGCGTGTGCTTGCCCAGCCTGCTCTCGAAGAG
>QEUY01000511.1 GCA_003577365.1 Chloroflexota bacterium
ATAGACTGCCAGCCAATAGACTGCCAATAGAAAGGCATCATTCTATGAAACCCCTGCAAGTGGGATTGGTCGGCGCCGGCGGGAATGCCGTGGGCGATGCGCGCGGGCTGCACCATGCGCGCCACCTCGCCGCGCTGGACGCCGGAACCATCGTCGCCGTCTGTGATATTGTGCCCGAAGCCGCCGAGCGCGCCGCCGCACAGCTCAATGCCACCGCCTATACCGATTACGACCGCTTCCTGCGCCACGGGCTGGACCTGGTGATCATCGCCACGCCCGACACGCTCCACGCCCAGATGGCGGCCCAAGCCCTGGAGGCTGGGGTGGGCGTCGTCTCCGAAGTCCCCGCGGCCACAACCGTCGAGGATGGCCGCCGCTTGGTGCAGGCCTATCGCAGCAGCGGCGGCTTCTATATGCTGCTGGAAAACTACGGCTATCGCGACGAAAGCGAACTGCTGCGCCGCATGTACCTCGCCGGCAAGTTTGGCGATGTCTACTTCGGCGAAGGCGAATATCTGCACGACTGCCGCGGCCTCAACCGCTTTGCGGATGGTTCGCTCACCTGGCGCGGCCGGGCCTTCTCCGGCTATGTCTACATCTGGCACAGCCTGCGCCCGCTGCTCTACATCCTCGACGACCGACCCACGCGCGTCTCGGCCATGACCACCTGCAAACCGGGCCGGCTAGAGGAACCGATCCATATCCCCGACAACGTCGTCAGCCTGATCCAAACTGCCGCCGGGCGCCTGCTCAAGATTCGCGTCGACATTGTCTCCCCGCGCCCCCACATCATGGACTACTACGCGCTCCAAGGCACGCGCGGGGCCTTTGAAGGCGCGCGCAGCTATGGCGACCCAGCGCGCATCTGGCTGGAAGAACTCGAACCCGCCGACCGTCCCGGCAAGTCCGGCCCCAGTGTCCATTGGCGGCCCCTGGCCGACTTCGAGGCCGAGTTCATCCCCGACCGCATCGCGGCCCGCGCCGAGGCCAAACGCACCGGTCACGGTGGTTCGGACTACTGGACCATGAAAGCCATGGTCGACGCCCTGCGCAGCGGCGCGCCGTCGCCGGTCGACGTCTTCCGCGCCCTCGACTGTTCGCTGCCCGGCCCCCTGGCGCTGGAGTCGGCGCGCGCCGGCGGCACACCCATCGACATCCCCGACCCGCGCACTTTCTAGCGTACGCATCATCTAGACGAGACGCATCATGGACAACGTGCATACCCACACCTGGGATCCGGAACGCCATATCAGCGCGGCCACGCGCGCCGAAGCCGATCGCTCGCGCGGCCGGCCCATGGATCTCACGGTCGACTTTGACCGCTTTATGGCCGAAGAAGCCAACTTCTATGACAAGACCATCGTCTTTGGGCTAAAGGCCAAGCGCACCGGCTTCTGGGTTCCCGACGCCTATGTGGCCGAGTTCGTAGGCCGCGCCCCGGACAAGCTGGTCGGCTTTGCCGCCTGCGACCCCACTCAGGAGGGCGCGCTGGACGACCTGCGCCACGGCGTCGAAGAGTTGGGGCTGGCCGGCCTCAAGATGGCCCCCATGTACGCCGGCTTTGACCCGCGCGACCCGCGCTGCGATCCCATCTACGCCTATTGCCAGGAGCACGGTCTGCCCATCCTTTTTCACACCGGCACGACCTTCGCCCAGAACGCGCCACTGGCATATACCCGCCCCTGGCTCTTTGACGAACTGGGCTTCCGCTACCCTGAGCTGCGCATGGTGCTGGCGCATGTCGGCCACCCCTTCTGCGAGGAATGTCTGGTCGTGATCCGCAAACACCCGCACGTCTATGCCGACATCTCGGCGCTCTTCTACCGGCCCTGGCAGTTCTACAACATGCTGATCACCGCGCAGGAATATCATGTTACCAACAAACTGCTCTTTGGCACCGACTATCCTTTTGCCAAGGCCGCCGAGTCGATTGCCGGGCTGCGCAACGCCAACCACATCGTGGGTGACAGCGGTCTGCCTCACGTGACGGATGCGACCATCGACGGCATCCTAAACCGCAATATCGTCCAGACCTTGGGCATCCGCCTATGAACGCCGCCCCGATGAAAGCCGCCACAATGAAAGCTGTCGTCCTGCAGGCGCTCAACCAGGTCGTCTTGGCCGACGTGCCGCGTCCCACGCCTGCGCCCGATCAACTGCTGATACGCACCGCCGCGGCCACCATCTGCACATCCGACCTGCAAGACATCGCACACAACCCTTTTGGCGCGGCGCTGCCGCTGACCATGGGCCACGAAGGCGCAGGCACGGTGGTCGCCGTGGGCCAGGAGGTGACCGGCTTTGCCGTGGGCGACCGCGTGGCGACGCACCCCGTCCACCCCTGCGGCCACTGCGAGGCCTGCACCGGCGGCGCGGCCCATCTGTGCATGGAGATGGGCCATTTCGGCCTCAACATGCCGGGCGCCTTTGCCGAGTACTATGTCGTGCGCCAGGACCGCGCCCGGCGGCTGCCCGACAGTGTGCCCTCTGACGTGGCCGCGCTCTTCGAGCCGATCTGCGTCTGTCTGCAGGCGCTGGCCCAGGCGCGGCTGCGCCCCGGCGACCACCTCCTGATCTTGGGCGACGGTCCCTTTGGCCTGTTGATGGCGCGCCTGGCGCAGGAGATGGCGCTGGGCGATCTGGTGCTGGCAGGCCACCGCGACTTTCGCCTGGCCCACGCCGGGGCGGCGCGCACCGTCAACACCGCCGGCCGCGCCGACCTGGCGCAGACGCTGCTGGCCGCGCATGACGGCGCGGGCTATGACGCCATCATCCTGGCGACGGCGCGCGCCCCGATCAACGCCATGCTCGCCTGTCTGCGGCGCAAGGGGCGGCTTGTCCTCTTCTCCGCCGTGCCGGGGGATACGCCAGTCGACCTCTTCTCTGTGCATGTCAAAGAACTGGAGCTGATCGGCGCATGCAACGACCAAGACCGCTTGGACGACGCCCTGGCCTATCTGGCGGCCCACAGCGCCGATCTGGCCGATCTGGTGACCCACCATCTTCGCCTAGAGGACTATGCGGCCGCGCTTGACCTGGCGGCGCACGCCCACGACCGCGCCATCAAAATCGCCATGACAGTAGGTGATGCATGAATTCAGGTGCGATATGAAGATCGTCGACGTCGAAGCTATGGTGTTAGACACCGGCAAAAACTACCCCGACCCCAGCGAGGTCGCCGAGGCCCACGGCGTGCGCTTTGTGTCGTTGATCAAGATCACCACCGACGAGGGCATCACCGGCTGGTCAGACATCGAAACCCAGCCGCATGTGGGCAAGGCCATCGTCGACGCACCCTCCGGCGGCGTGGTGGGCTTTGAATCGATCCGCGCCGCGCTGCTGGGCGAAGACCCGTTGGAGCATGAACGGCTCTGGCAGAAGATGAACCGCTATCTGGCCTACTATGGCCGCCAAGGTGCGGGCATCCAAATGATCTCCGGCGCGGACATCGCCCTGTGGGACATTGCAGGCAAGGCGCTCAACCAGCCCGTCTGCAAGCTGTTGGGGGCCTGCTATCGCGACCGCGTCAAGGCCTATGCCTCCACGCTCTTTCGCCCCACCCCGGACGCCATGCGCGCCGCCGTGGCCGAATACCTGGCGCACGGCTTCCGCGCCATCAAGTTTGGCTGGGGCGTCTTTGGCTATGACCTCAAGCTCGACCTGGCGTTAGTGGCCGCGGCGCGTGCAGAGGCCGGCCCCGACGTCGAGCTGATGGTAGACGCCGGTTGGTATGGCACGACCCATGCCAACCCCTATAAGCCGCGCCCCTTGCAGGATTGGATCCGGCTGGTGCATGGGCTGGAAGAACTCGACGTCTTCTGGCTGGAAGACTTTCTCCACCCCGACAACTTCGCCGGGTTTGC
>QEUY01000512.1 GCA_003577365.1 Chloroflexota bacterium
CCCCGGTATTCTACAGATAATCGCGCAGTTTGCGGCTGCGGCTGGGGTGGCGCAGCCGGCTGAGCGCCTGCGCCTCGATCTGGCGGATGCGCTCGCGCGTGACGCCGAACTTCTTGCCTACCTCTTCCAAGGTGTAACAGTAGCCGTCGACCAACCCAAAGCGCAACTGCAGGATACGCACCTCGCGCGGGGTCAAGCTCTGGAAGATCTCGTCGATCACCTCGCGCAGCAGCTGCTGGCCCGCGGCCTCGCCGGGGGCGTCAGCGTCTTCATCCTCGATGAAGTCGCCCAGATAGCTGTCCTCCTCCTCGCCCACGGGCATCTCTAGGCTCAGGGGGCGCTGGCTGACACGCATGATGTGTTCCACCTTGCGCGGGGTGACGCCCAGTTCGCCCGCGATCTCCTCGGTTGTGGGGTCACGGCCCAGTTCCTGCACCAGTTGGCGGCTGGTCCGGGTCAGCCGGTTGATCTGCTCATACATATGCACCGGCACGCGGATCGTGCGCCCCTGATCGGCGATGGCACGCGTCACGGCCTGCCGGATCCACCAGGTGGCATAGGTGCTAAATTTGAATCCCCGCCGAAAATCGAACTTTTTGACAGCACGGATCAGCCCGATGTTGCCCTCTTGGATCAGATCCAAAAACGGCACACCGCGGCCCACATACTTTTTCGCCACACTCACCACAAGGCGGCTGTTGGCTTTGATCAGGTGCTCCTGCGCGGCCTGCCCGTCGCGCACATACCACAGCAGGCGCTCGCGCTCCTCCCAGTCGTCCACGCCTTGGGCCAACTGCTTGCGCGACTCGCGGCCCTTTTCCATGCGCTTGGCGAGCGAGACTTCCTCCTCTGCCGTAAGCAGGGGGACGCGCCCGATCTCCTTGAGGTAGAGGCTGATCGAGTCGTCGATCTCGATCTGGCTCAAGTCGAACGAGTCATCCTCTGCAATATCGGCTTCAGCCTCCGGCCCTTCGGACGGTTCGTCCTCGCGGCTCTGGCCCACCTCAATTCCCTGCTCGAACAAGGAGGCAAAAGTGTCTTCGAGCTGGTCCATGTTGTTCTCCGCTTCCGGCATCACCTGCAGCACGTCGTCAAAGCTGACGTAGCCTTGGGTGCGTCCCAGGTTGAGCAGATATTCGAGGGCTGCTTCGGGGCTCAACACCTGAGCAGGCTCAGATGGCTCCGCGCCATTCTCCGCGACAAGAGCAGTATCGCCGGCGACTTCAAGCTCCTCCCCGAAGTCGCCCTCCAGATCCAAGTCCAGCTCCTCATCCATTGATACATCAATATGTTTTTGCTTCGCCATGATTGCTCCCGCTATGTTTACTCACAATGCCAAGAGGCCGATAGGCTCCGCTACCCATCGACCGGCTCCTTGAAATCCCAAATTCCGGCGCGCCGCCCATATCGCGTGTGGCAGGAGCGGCAGATCAACGTGTTCTCCTCGACCAAGTCAAACGTCCGGTCGCCGCTGCAGACCGGACAACAGAACAGATCGGTGATAGCCGCGTGCCGGTCAAGGGCAGGCGCGGCTTCTTCGACAACCCCCTGGAGTTGGACAAAGACGCTGGGCGACAGGGGATATCTGCCGCCCACGCGAAAAAGCCAACTGTCCAGTTGGGCCAGCCGGGCTGCCGGGACTGCTCGTTTGAGCAGCGGCAGCCGAAAATGCGAGACCGCGTACTGCTGGCGCACGGCCAAGCGCGCCTGCTGAAACTGCTCCCACATCCAGGCTGGATGAAAGTCAAAGTTCAGTTCGACAAACTCGACCGGAGCCGGGTCCATGGGGGACCATGTCTGCCGGCCCAGACCCCAGCGGGCCAAGGCCTTTAGATTGCGCTTGTTGGCATATTCCACCAGCGCCACCCCCTCTGGTTGGAGTACACGGCGAATCTGCGCTAGGGCCTGCGGCACATCGGCCAGATGGTGCATCACGCGCACCATCACCACCGTGTCCAGACTTGCCTTTGCCAGCGAAAGCTGGTATATATTACCTGCTACGAAGACAAAGCGGGGGTCATGGCCCCAGCGCTCCACCGCCTCCTGCAGCAAGCTGCGGCTGTAGTCAAACAAGACGATCTGGTCATAGCCCAGGTAAAGATCCGCCAGCCGGCCAAACCCCGCCCCGATTTCGGCAATACGACACCCTGTCGGCGGCAGCAGACGCTGCAGCGCCAACCGTTCGGTCGCATCCTCGTAATTACGGCCCTGTCCTTCCCAGAACTCCGTGCGATAGCGACTGCCCTCGTAGTCTATGACCGGCGGGACATGGGTCACAGTGGGTCGGGACTGGCCTGGAACCGTCATCGACAATTATCCCGCACCTATATAGAATTTTATGTAACGATGATTCGCATCAGTTTTGTTCAACGTACAGCACCCGCCGCACCGTATCCACACCACGCCAGCAGTACGCGGTCTCGCATTTGTTGTGTTTCACGTGAAACACAGCATGAACTGGCAGTCGCGGAAAACTGCCCAGCGCCCGCGCGCAGGCGGCAAAAAAAGGGCGGGAGTACAACTCCCACCGCTGTCCCGTGTGAACGCCCCGATTATAGCAGGGTCGTCGCGCAATTTCAATACCCAATTTGACACAAATACACACGGACTGTTGTGAAGATCGCGCTTCGTTAATCATCGCTTAGATGGAACCATTCTAACTATGGGCTTGTTCCGTCGAAAGGCCAGGCTATGCAACTGCCAAATCGAACGTTTCTTATCACCGGCGGTGGCTCCGGCCTGGGCGCGGCCACCGCTCGCCATCTGGCGCAGACCGGGGCCAATGTCGCCATTGTCGACCTCAACCGACAGGTGGGCGAGGCGCTCGCCGCCCAACTGCCCATGGCCTACTTCGTCCATGCCGACATCACGCATGCCGAAGCCATACAGGAGGCTGTCGCCGCGGTGTGCACACGCTTCGGGTCACTGCATGGGGTGGTCAACTGCGCGGGGATGGCGGTCGTGGAAAAGACGCTCAGCCGCCGCGGCGCGCACAGCCTGGCAAGCTTTGAGCGCGTCGTCCAGGTCAACTTGCTGGGATCGTTCAATGTCGCACGGCTCGCCGCCGAGGCACTGGCCGCCAATGACCCCAACGAAGAAGGCGAACGCGGCGTGATCATCTTCACGGCCTCGATCGCAGCCTATGAAGGGCAGGTGGGGCAGGTGGCCTATGCCGCCGCCAAGGGGGGCATCGTGAGCATGACCCTCCCCATGGCGCGCGATCTCTCCGCCTACGGCATCCGCGTCGTGACGGTCGCGCCGGGCGTCTTTGACACGCCCCTGCTGGCGACGCTGCCCGCGCCCGCCATCGAAGCCTTGGCCCAGCAGTCGCCCTTCCCCAAGCGGCTGGGCCGGCCCGACGAATTCGCGGCGCTGGTGGCGCACATCATTCAAAACCCCATGCTCAACGGCGCAGTGATCCGGCTCGACGGCGGGCTGCGGATGAGTTAGGCTCAATAGTCGGGCAGATAATCTGCCTGCGCCGGCGCGGGCAGGTGGCCGATATCGTTGATCAGCACCGGCGTCCACTGCGCCCCGTCCCAGTCGAGGATGCTGATCGAACAGTTGGGCGGGTCAAAACGCCGCCAGTCGCCCGGCCCGTCGCCCACAAACGACGCCAGCAGATTGCCGATCACCCCGCCGTGTGTGACCGCCACCAGGGTTTCGCCTGAATGCTGGGCGACCAGCCGCTGGGCGACATCCACCACACGGCTGTTAAACGTACTGGGCGATTCGCCGTTGGGCGGCGCAAAGTGCGGGTCTGCCTCCCAGCGGCCCCAGAGGTCTTCAGTCTCGCGCAGGTCGCGAAAGGCGCGCCCCTCCCAGTCGCCGATACTGAACTCGCGCAGCCCATCGA